>DASZKM010000075.1:0-2858 GCA_035947055.1 Actinomycetota bacterium | reverse complement strand
GGAGGGGATCCACGACGACTCCATCCAGATCATGGCGACCGTCGGACTCCGGCTCGGCATGCTGGCCCGGCGCGTGGAAAGCGCCGAGGACCGGGCCCAGGTGGCGGAGCTCCAGGAGCTGGTGGAGCGGTCCGTGGCGCGGCTGCGCACGCTGCTGTTCGAGCTCTCGCCCCCCGAGCTGAAACGGGCGGGCCTGGCCGCCGCGGTCATGGAGCTGCTCCGGAAGATGGCCAAGGAGGAGGCCCGGCCGATTGGGTATGAGGTGGCCAACAACCTCGATGACGAGCCACCCGAGGAGACCCAGGTGCTGCTGTACCGCATGGCCCAGGAAGCGCTGACCAACGTGCGCAAGCACGCCCAGGCCTCGCGGGTCGACGTGGCGATCGGCGAGGAGGACGGCGGGGTGCTGGTGGAGGTCCGCGACGACGGCGTGGGGTTCAGTCCTTCGGAGACGCTGTCGCGGCCGGGCCACCTCGGGCTGGCCGCCATGCGGGAGCGCGCGGAGATGGCCCGGGGATGGTGGACCATCGACAGCACGCCCGGCCAGGGCACCGCGGTGCGGTTCTGGCTTCCGCTGCAGTCGATGCCGGACCGGCCAACGGCCTGACGGACCCCTATACTTCGCGCGGTGACCCGCACGACCCCATGGACGTCGCGGTCGTAGGGGCGGGCAGGGTCGGGACCGCCCTGGCGGTGCTCCTGTCGAAGGCCGGGCACCGGATGGTCGGTGTCTCCGGTGGCGAAGGAACCCGCAAGCGCGCGGAGACGTACCTGCCGGGTGTTCCCTTCCTTCCAGCGCACCGGGCCGCATCCGAGGCCGAGGTCGTGGTGATCGGCGTACCCGACGACGCCATCGCAGCGGTCTGCGATGACCTGGCCAGCGCCGGCGCGCTGCACGACGGACAGGGCGTCTGCCATCTGTCTGGCGCCGCACCTCTTCTCGCCCTCGGCCCTGCCCGGGCGGCGGCTGCGCGCGTGTTCTCCATGCATCCCGTGCAGACGTTCCCCGACGTCGATGCGGGGATCGAACGTCTCCCGGGCAGCCACGTAGCGGTCACGGCGTGGGAGGAGGAAGGCTTCCGGATGGGCGAGTCGCTGGCGCGCGACGCCGGTGGCCGGCCGCTCCGGGTGAACGAGGAGCACAAGGCGCTCTATCACGCGGCGGCGGTGTTCTCCTCCAACTGGCTGGTGACGGTGGAGGCAATAGCCGAGCGCCTGTTCCGGGAGGCGGGGATCGAGGACCCGATCGCGGTCATGGACCCGCTGATCCGGGGAACCGTCGACAACATCGTCGGGCTCGGTCCGGCTGCGGCTCTCACCGGACCGGTGGTCCGCGGCGACGCGGGGACCGTGCGGCGGAACCTCGAAGCGCTTGCATCGCACGCTCCCGATGCCGTCGACGCGTACGTGTCCCTGGCCCGGGCGTCACTCGACCTCGCGGAGCGCGCGGGTCGTCTCATCCCGGGGAGCCGTGACCGCGTGGAGGAGGTGCTGGACGAATGGAGGTCGTGAAGGACCGCCGTTCGTTCCGCGAGGCCTGCCAGCTGGCCCGAGCCGATGGGAAGGAGGTGGGGTTCGTTCCCACCATGGGCTTCCTGCACGAAGGTCATCTGTCGCTGGTGGCCCGGGCCCGCCAGGACACGGCGTTCGTGCCCGTGTCCATCTTCGTGAACCCGCTCCAGTTCGGGCCGTCCGAGGACCTGGCCTCCTACCCGCGCGACCTCGACCGGGACGTGGAGCTCTGCGAGAAGGAGGGCGCGGACTTGGTCTTCGCACCGGAGCCCGACGAGATGTATCCGGCGCGGCCGGAGGTCACCATCGACCCCGGACCGCTGGGCGAACGGCTGGAGGGAGCGTCCCGCCCCGGGCATTTCCGCGGAGTGTGCACCGTGGTGGCCAAGCTGTTCGGCCTGGCCGGTCCGTGCCGGAGCTACTTCGGAGAGAAGGACGCCCAACAGCTGGCGGTGATCCGGCGGATGGTCGCGGACCTGGAGCTTCCGGTGGAGGTCGTTGCGTGCCCCACGGTCCGCGAGCCCGACGGGCTGGCGATGTCGTCGCGGAACACCTATCTCTCTGGGGAGGAGCGACGGGCGGCCACGTGTCTGTACGAGGCGCTGGCCCGGGCGGCGTGGCTGGTGGAGGGCGGGGAGCGAGACGTGCTGACGCTGAAGGCGGAGATGGCCAAGCGCATCGGAGCCGAGGCTCTGGCTCGGGTCGACTACGTCGCGGTGGTGGACGAGGAGACGTTCCAAGAGGTCGACGTCGTACGTGGACCGGCCCGGGCCCTGGTCGCCGCCCGGATCGGGACGACGAGGCTGATCGACAACCTTGCGTTGAAAGGAGACTGAACCGTGCTGTTGGCGATCGACGTCGGCAACACCGAGACCGTGGCCGGCGTGTTCCGCGAGGAAGAGCTGGCCTGGCGGTGGCGGATGGCCACCGTTCCGGATCGTACCGCCGATGAACTGGCCCTCCTGTTCGGCGGCTTCCTGGCCCAGCAGGAGCTGTCGTTCGACCGGAACGTCACCGGGGTGGTCGTCTCCAGCGTGGTGCCGTCGGCCACCCAGGCGCTCCGTGACATGGTCAGCCGGTACTTCGGGTTCCCGCCGGTGATCGTGGAGCCCGGGGTCAAGACGGGCGTCCCCGTCCTCACCGACAACCCGAAGGAGGTGGGCGCCGACCGCATCGTAAACGCACTGGCCGCCTTCACCGCGTTCGGTGGCCCGGTGGTTGTGGTGGATTTCGGGACGGCCACGACATTCGACTCGGTGTCCGAGAACGGCGAGTATCTCGGCGGCGCCATCGCCCCGGGGTTGCAGGTCGCGGCCCGGGCGCTGTTCGAGCACACCGCCCGTCTT
>DASZKM010000074.1:0-22148 GCA_035947055.1 Actinomycetota bacterium | reverse complement strand
CTCACAAGGGCGAGAGTCACGGCGGCGCCTATCTGCTGGATCTCCAGACCGACGAGGTCACCCGGCTGCTCGATTGGAATGACGCGGCGATCGACTGGGAGGGACGGGGAGGAGACCGAGGTCTTCGGGGCATCGCGTTCCACGGCGGCCGAGTGTTCCTGGCCGCCAGCGACGAGATCTTCATCTACGACCGGAACTTTCAGCTCCAGGGCTCGCTGCGAAATCCGTACCTCAAGCACTGTCACGAGATCTTCGTCGCCGGCGACCGGCTGTTCGCCACATCGACGGGATTCGACTCCGTGCTCGAGTGCGACCTGCTTTCCCTGTCATTCGTCCGGGGCTATTGCGTGCGGTTCCGCGGGCTGTGGCGCTTCCGGCAGCTTCGGTGGGGGCTTCACCTCAGACCACGTCCGAGGTTTTGGACCTACGATCCGAACGGTCATGGCGGCCCCACGCCGTGGGACTCCTCCCACATCAACAACGTCTTCGTCCGCGACGGGACGGTCTTCGTGTCCGGGACCGGATTGGGGCATCTCTGGGCGATCGGGAGCGGCGGGCTGAGCAAGTACGCTCGGATCCCGTATCTGACCCACAACGCTCGGCCGTTCCGCGACGGCGTGCTCCTGAACCAGACCGGAAACGACCAAGTGGCCTTTCTCACCAGGACCGGCCAGACCATCAAATCGTTCCCCGTCAAGCACTACGACGAATCTCAACTGGAGAATGCCCATCTCCCGCGGGACTTCGCTCGCCAGGGATTCACGAGAGGCCTCGCCGTCCTGAGCGATACTGTCTTCGCCGCTGGATCGTCGCCGGCCACCGTCACCGTCTACGACTTCGAGACTGCACAGCCTGTGAAGTCCGTCACCGTCACGATGGACGTGCGGAACTCCGTCCACGGTCTCGAGGTATGGCCCTTCGACTAAGATGACCACCGATCCCGCTCGCGCTCCCTACTGAGGCAGGTCGAAATTGCGTTCCACACCCACGACCACCACACCACCCGAACGAGACGAGGTCGATCTCCGGATCTACCTCGCCGCGCTCCGGCGATGGAGCCGGCTCATCTTGATCGCCACCGCGATCGGTCTCGTCGTGGCACTGGTGTACTCGCTGTTCCGTTCGCCGACCTTCCAATCCACCGCGAAGGTCCTCGTCGCGCCGATCGACGTCTCTCCGCTGGGGGAGGCGCGGATCTCCACGGACATCGCCACCGAACGTGAGGTGGCCCGATCGACCGCGGTGGCCGCGCTGGCCAGAAGGGAGATCGGCGCCCCCGAGAGCACCCGGGAGCTGTTGGAGGACCTCGACGTGGAGATCGCTCCGGAGACCGACGTGCTCAGCTTCACGTTCTCGGCCAGCGATCCGGAGGCCGCACAGGAGCGAGCGCAGGCATTCGCGGATGCGTATGGGGAGTACAAGGCCCAGCAGGCGCGACTGACGTATGCGCAGCTGCGGCGGGAGATCGAGCTCCAGATCCTGGAGCTGTCCGAGCGGATCGAGGCCGTGAGCCGCCAGATCGCCGGCGCAAACGAGGGCTCGGCAGAACAGGGGACCGCCATCGCGCTGCGGGACTCGCTTGCCACACAGATCGCCGAGCTGAGAGGACAGGTGGCGTCGCTGGCCCCGCTGGGGGTCACGCGTCCGCAAGTGATCGAGCCCGCGGAGTTCCCGTCGTCCCGGAGCAGCCCACAGCCGCTCGTGGACATGGCCGGCGGCGCATTCCTCGGGCTGCTGGTGGGAAGCGGGCTGGCCTTGTTCCGTGACCGGAGGGGAGCGAGGTGGCAGGGAGCCCTGGATCTTGTGAGCTCCCTCCGCGCGCCCGTGCTGGCGATGATTCCTCGGACGCCGGAGCTCGACCGGGAACGGCCTCGAGTCATCACGGTTCGCGATCCAGGCAGTCCGGCTTCCGAGGCCTACCGGGAGCTTCGGGCACATCTCCTCCGGATCGTCTCCGAGTCCCCCTCGAGAGGCTGGTCCGTCCTCGTCACCACCGCCGGTGCCGCTGAGGGAAAGAGCACGACGGCCGCGAACCTCGCCGTGACCCTGGCTCAGGCGGGAAAGCGAACCCTCCTGGTCTCTGCGGACTTGCGACGAGGAGAGATCGAACAGCTCTTCGGGCTTCGGAAGGAGCCGGGACTGGCGAACGTCCTGTCGGGGGAGAGGGGGCTCGCCGAAGCCATCCAGTCCTCGGGCCTCCCCGACCTTTGGATCCTGGCCAGCGGGTCGGCCACTCCTCATCAGCTGGAGATGCTTCAGTCGGAGCCCATGCAGCGATTCTTGCGCTCGGTCGAGATGGTCGACTTCGTGATCATCGATTCACCGCCGCTTCTCCCCGTGGCCGATGCCCTTGCGATCGCGCCGATGGTTCAGGGGGTGTTGTTCGTGGCCGACGCCCGGCGTACGACGCGCGGCGCGGTGACGCGCGCCCGCGAGCAGCTCGACCAAGTGGAGGCTCGATTGCTCGGAATCGTACTGAACAACGTGCCTGTGACGTGGGGATCGCGGGATGACTACGGCGGCTACGGCCGGGCCGAGCCCGCAGTGAAGAACCTCACCAAAGCCAAGGGGCCCGAGCGGGATGGCGAGGACCGACGCAAGAACCGTGCCAGCAGGCGACGAAGGGTGCGAGAGCGACGGGCAGACGCCACGAAGTGGCTGCAGAACGGCGACGCGGAAGCGAAGAAGGAATAGCTACCCCGGCTGTGAGCCAGCGGGAACCTCCGTTCCGTTCGCCTTTTCGCTGGATCCGCGTGCAGTCGGGGTCGGCCACGGGCCGGAAAGGCCGAGCCGTGTTCGGCTCCGCCCGTGTCGCGCTGTGCCACGAGAAGACGACCGGAGTCGCCGGTTCGGAGAAGGTGGCCGCGGCTCTCGCCGAGATCATCCGGCCCGACGCCGTCTTCACCCTCGCGGCTCGACCTGCTGACGTGGCCAGGGTCTTTCCCGGCCTGGAGGTCTGGACCCCACGCTTCGGCCTCCGTCCGGCGGTGCACCGGCGGTGGAGCGCCCTGCTGCCGCTCATCCTCGCCGGGTGGGGGTCGCTGTCGCTGAGGGGCTTCGACGTCGTCGTCACCAGCTCGCACTCGTTCGTCAACGCGGTGCGCCCCGGGCCGGCCTCTCACGTCATCTGCTACTGCCACACCCCCATGCGCTATGCGTGGGCCTGGCGGGACGAGATCGGCCGGGTTCCGGGGCCCCTTCGTCCGTTGTGGCCCGCGGCGGCCGCCGTCCTGCGCCGCCTCGACCGAGCAGCCGCCCGGAAGGTGGGGACGTTCATCGCCAACTCCGGGTTCATCGCCGAACGGATCCGCCAGGCGTACGGGATGCCGAGCACGGTGATCCACCCTCCCGTCGATACGTCCTTCTTCACTCCCGGCGATCCCGCCGCCCGCGGCGATCATTTCCTGCTGGCCGGGCGCCACGTCGCGTACAAGCGCCCCGACATCGCTGTGGACGCCGCTCGACAGGCGGGCGTCCCATTGATCGTGGCCGGGAGCGGACCGCTGCTCACCGAGCTTCGGGCCCGGGCGGCGCCCGGAACAAGGTTCCTCGAGGAGCCCAGCGACGAGCAGCTGCGCGATCTCTATCGGGAAGCTCGGGCGCTGCTGTTTCCGGGCCTCGAGGACTTCGGGATCACCCCGGTGGAGGCCATGGCCTGTGGCACCCCCGTGATCGCGTACGACGGCGGAGGCGCGGTGGAGACCGTCATCCCGCGCCGTTCGGGTGTTCTGGTTTCCGAGCAGACCGCGGCGGCGTTCGCCAGCGCGATGGCCGCGTTCCCCACGGCATGGGACGCCTCCGGGTGCCGCGCAGAGGCCGAACGATTCAGCCCCGACGGGTTCCGGGCTCGGATCGTCGAGCAGCTGGGAGCGATCGAACCGATCTGACGCCTCCCTGCCGGGTCGCTCAGGTGTGATACGACGCCGGCTCGTACCAGGTCCCGGCGACCTCGTCGCACAGCTCCAGGATCTCCCGGCGAACCTCCTCCGGGACGCCGGCTCTGGCGGCGGCATCGATGCGAGCGCTGTCCCGGACCAGCTGCTGCGCGGGGCCATCTCCCAGGGGAGCGGCGGCCGAACCGCTCGTCGAGGCCAGGACACGACGCTCGACCCGGTCAGACCAGGGAAGAGCCAGCCGATCGCACAATGCCCGGAACTCCTGCACGGGGCGCTCCGACAGATCCTCGTGGCGCACGATCGCCGTTCCCGTTGCGGCGGCCTGTCGCGCGAGGGCTCGGTACAGAACCCGCCACAGCACCGCGGTGGCGACCCAGCCGTTGTCGTGGTCCCTTCGGATGAGCTGCGCGTCCTCGGCCGTGAGGTGGTCGGCGATGAAGTCGGGCTGGGTCCGCAGCGCCGCGAGATGACGGTTGGCATCCCACCCGAGCCTGGCGAAGCTCTGGGCCACGGCCAGCGGGTGACGGACCAGGATCACCGCGGTGAAGCCGAACTCGTCGACGAGGTATTCGGTCAGCAGGCACCCCACCGGGTCCTTGACCAGAGCCACGCGATGCCATGGGTTGAACCGCGCGAGCCGGTAGTGGAAGGGACCGCGGGAGCCAGCCACGGCCTTCGCCAGACGCCGGATGGTCGTGTCACGACGGTAGAACGCCGTGCGCAGCCGGGCCCGGTAGTCGAGCAGGGCTCGCACCGCGGCGGCGATCTCCCGCTCGTTCGCCAGCCCCCGGCGCGTGTACGCCAGCAGCTGCCGGAGCGTGTCGATGCCGCAGTCCGGATTGAAGGGCTCGTGGATGTAGTCCACCGTCAGGGGGGAACTCAGGATCCGGCCGACGAACGTCGTTCCGCTGCGAGGTGCGCCGGTGACGAGCACCCACCGTGCGGGGGCGCTGATCCTCCTCATCCGCCTCATACCGTTCCCTCCGCCCGGGAGGATTCGGTCCCCGCCGCCTGTGTCACGGCCCGGTCGGGGACCAGCGGCCCCGATCGGATGACCCGAAGCGCCTTGCCGTAGATCAGTGCATTGCGCAGGGCCACCACCCCGGCATAGCCGGTGGCAGCGCCGACCACTCCCCACGTCGCTCCGGCCACGATGGTGGCGGCCCCCATCCCCACCACGCTGACGCTGGTGGCCATCACCACGTACACCTCGGCGTTGCACATGTTGAGCAGCATGGGAGCCAGGCCGGTGAGCGCGTTGACCAGCTGCCCGATGCCCAGGATCCTCAGCGCGGTCTCGGTCCCCGCGAAGTCCGGGCCCAGGACGGGGACGATCATCTCCGGAACGAGGATGAAAGCGACGGCGAACGGGAGGAACAGGGTGGCGATCCACGTCTGAGACTCCCGGAGGGCCTTGCGCAGCTCTGGGCGGTCGCCCGCCACCGCCAGGCGTGCGAAGCGCGGCGCGTACAGGCTGGACAGGCCGACCACCAGAACTCCGGGGATCGAGGTCAGCCGGATGGCCGCACCCACGCGTCCCACGTCCGCCAGCGTCATGACGAACGGGAGGAGAACCTGGGGAAGGCTCGGCCCGGCCACGACCAACAGGTTGGTGACCCCGAAGGAGAACAGGCTGCGACCCTGCGGCGCGACGGGCTCCCCCGACACGCCCGGCTTCGCGGATCCGAACCTGACCCGGTGGTCCCGGGCCCACAGCAGGTAGGACCCCCCAGCGCTGACCAGGGTCCCGAGGGTGTGGGCTCCGGCGAGGCCGGCGATGGTGGCGTCCCCCCCGCCGGTGCTCGTCATCGCAGCCCAGACGATCACGAACGCCGGAGCGATCGAGAACTCCAGGAACAGGGCGGATTGTGTTCGGCCCCGGGCCTTCAGGGCATCGATGCCGACCTGGCCGAAGGCCAGCCCACCCACCGAGAGCGCGGTCAGCACCAGCAGCACCGCCCCCGCGCCACCGTGCCCCCGCGCCAGGACGACCGCCAGGGCGATCGGCACGCCGATCGCGGCCACCAGGGCATAGGTCCGTGTCAGCGTCCTGATCGATCCCTGCAGGATCGCCCTGGCGCCGTGCGGATCGCCTCGCTCGTCGGACTGGGCGATCGATCGGAGGACGTACCACGGCTGCCCGAAGCTGACCGCGATGCCGACGAGACGCACCAGCGCGGCGAAGGCCAGGTAGCCACCCAGGGTCCGAGCCCCCGCAAAGCGGCCCACCGCGATGATGACGCCGAACTGCAGGCCAGCGCCGAGGGCCCGGTTCGCCAGAACGAGACCGGTCCGAGCTCTGGCTCCACCGGCACGCGTGCGGGGAGGGGGCACGATCAGGCCGGGGGGCCGGCGTCTTGATGGAGAACGTCCGGATGCATGCGGACGCTGGTCATGACATATGTGAACAGGGGGAAGCAGAGCGCCGGAGAGATCATCGAGTTCGTGGTGAGCACCGTGGCCACGCTGAAGACGATGAGAGCCATTCCCTGACGGCCGCCGACCTCCGTACGCCGAAGACGGCGGACCAGCAGGATCCAGGGCGCGGCCAGCATGGCCAAGCCCACCACGCCGGTCTCGGCCAGGGTCTGGAGGACCAGGTTGTGAGCGCCGAAGCCGGAGGCGTGGAAGCGCTCTCCGTCGACCGCCACGAGGACAACACCGTGTACGCCCACTTCTGTGCGGTCGGTGTCGTTTAGTCGCCACGGCCCGATGCCGATCAGCGGGCTCTTGGCGAACTCGTCCAGGCTGGCCCGCCACTGTCCGAACCGTTTAAGGGCGTTCGCCAGCGGGCCGCCGGGAACCGACTCTCCGTGGAGTCGCTTCCCTTCCTCCGGATTGTCGGGGTTGGCGAACTCCGCGGCGGCCCCCTCCAGGAATTCCGCCGACCCGATGTACTGGACGGTGGACAGGACGCGGCCCGAGAGGACGAGGATGGCGCCGACGGCCAGTACCACGAGCGCGACCGTCCGGATCTTCCGTTGAAGGGACGACGCGGTAAAGAGGAGGTAGATGGAGGCGACGAGCACACCGAAGATCGCCGTCCTTGATCCCGTGGCCAGTGTCAATCCGAGGGCGGTCGCGCCCAGAACCCCGTCCAGACGTCCGATCCGGCCACTGGCCGGGACGAGCAGCACCAGGACCGCCACTCCGAAGAAGAGTCCGGATGCATTGTGCGACGACATCAGCCCGAAGAAGTTGCCCCGGTTCCCGAACGTCGGGGCCGCCCCGACGATCCACACCAGGAACAAGCCGGCTCCCCCGAGGACCGACCAGCGCATCAGCAGCCGAAGCCCGGTCAGATCGCGGGGGCTGACCGCCGCGGTGGCCAGCAACAGGAGCGGGAGGAAGGCCACGTAGGGCCGGCCTTCGAACCCCAGGAAGTCGATGAGCGCGGACGGCCCCGGCGTCGATCCGATGGCCAGACCGACGATACCGACGACGACGAGGTAGACCAGGGCCGCCCATCCGATCCGGTCGATGCGTCCCCGCGCCGCCACACGGATGACGAACAGGATCGCGGAGATGCCGCCCACGATCGCGGCGGGCCAATCCCAACGCGAGAGCAAGGTGGAGCCCAGGTACCCGGCACCCAGGACGAGCACCCAGAGATGGCGGGGTGGGAGCGACGGATGGGCGAGATCCGGCCGCTCGGCGATCGTTCGGTCGAGAGTGACGTTAGCCATGGCTGTTGTAGCCGTATCGATGGAGGAGGGGCAACGCGATGGCGGTGGTCACCAGCCGCTGCCCCCGAGGCTGCCGCTCCTTCCATTCCTCGTCCAGCCGAAGCTGCAGGGGGGCCCGATCGAACCGATCGAGATTCCCCGCGATCACGTGGTTGAGGCCTGAACCGGTCTCGGGGGAGCTACCGATCGCCCGCCTCACCCGAACCAGGGCCTCATCCGTCCTGGAGACCATGTCCTCGTAGCGAAGACGGATGTCGGGCTTCACACCCAGCTCGACCAGTGCGTTACGCGCGGTCCACCGGGCCGCAACATAGGGCGCCGGACGCGTGCGCATGTCCCGGGCGACGACTCCCTGGGGCGCGGGCTTCCGCCGAAGATGGCTCCACACCACGGCGCGGGGATCCCGCACGAGGTGGACGATCGTCACGTCCAGGCCCGTCGCTCGTGTCAATACGGCGTGACCCGGATGCTTCGACGTGTCGAGAACGACGGATGCCCCGGTGATCTCACCGATCAGCTCGTAGACGCGCTTGAGGAGCGCGACGTACCGATGGGATCCACCCGCCAGCCGCATCCGCTGCCTGAGCATGCTCGAGGATCGGCGACCGAGGTCGTCCAGCTCACGGGCAAGGGTTCGGGCGTCGGTTTCCTGCTCGCGGCCCAGCCGGCCGAGCAACGGGCCCCACAGCTCGCACGTTTCCCATCGCTGACCGCAGCTGCATGACTGGCCTTCAAGCACGCCCCGGCGCCACAGCCACCGGAGCTCTCCCACCCCGACGAGGTCCGGACCGGAGAGCAGGCGGTTCAGCACCGTGCTCCCGGAGCGGCCCCATCCAGCCACGTAGATCACCCGTGGTGGTGGCATGGGCAAGGTCAGCGCCCGCGGTCGGAGGCTTCGGCCTGGCTGAGGTCCCCCGCGTAGCGAGGCCACGCCCGCAGCAGATCGAGTCCCGTCAGTCGCGCGGCGAGCGCCACCTCGGGCGCGTAACGCGCCCGCAGATCGGACAGGACGACGGGAGCGAGCTGTGGCCGCCGGTCGATCTGCCGATAGAGCAAGACCTGTACTGCCCTGCTGGCCTTGATCCGTCCCACCAGGCGGGGAGCACCGAGGTTTCGGACGGCAACCGCACCTCGCTTGACCATCGAGGCGAGCAGCCGGTTCCTCGGTTCGGTTGCCCGCAGCCGAGGATCGAGCGCCTGGGGGCTCACCGCATGGGGAGGAAGGCCGAGCCGCTCGTACAGCCCTGTGGCGAACGAGGCGGGGTCACGCTGCAGGTCGTCGAAGAGCAGCGCAACGATCTGCTCCTTCCGGAAGGTCTCGTACCACCGGGAAAGGTGGGTGCCGTAGTCCCCGTGGTCGAGAACGTCATCGAGGGTGGCGGCCGCCTCCGAGAAGTCACCCGGATACCCATGCTTCCGCCGGTGGAGCCAGGAGCTGACCGCCCTGTCGATCGGGTCCCGGAGGCACACCAGGATGGTGACGTCCTCTCCGAGCTCGCGGGCGATCCGACCGGGCGCCTGGGGCTCGTACAGGTAGTCGTGACACACCTCGGCCACCACCTGGTGGCTCGGCCGTGGGGAGAACTGCCGCCGATACCAGTTCAGGCCCCGGTGATGCTCGGTGGTGAAGTAATAGACGTCCTTGGCCGGAGACACATGCGCGTTGGGATGATCGTCGATGATCGCGGCGATGCTTGTGGAGCCAGCCTTGTCGGCTCCCACGAAGAGGACGTTCGGAAGGGAGATCATCTTTCGTCGTCTGTGCTCTGGGCGATCAGTGTAATGCGATCACAGCCATGACTTCCGAGCCCACGCGATCGTCGCCTTCAGGCCATCGGAGAGCTTGACCTGGGGCTCCCAGTCGAGGTGCTTGCGGGCCATGGTGATGTCGGGGCGACGACGCTCAGGGTCGTCCTCGGGCCGGTCCTCGAAGACGAGAGACGATCCTGAGCCCGCCGCATCCCGGACAGCAGCCGCCAGCTCGCGTACCGGAACCTCCTCGGGGTTGCCCAGGTTCACCGGGGTCTGAACGTCCGATCGGAGGAGGCGCCACACGCCCTCGATCAGATCATCGACGAAGCACAGCGCTCTGGTTTGCCGACCCTCCCCGTGGACGGTCAAGGGGGCGTCCCGCAGAGCCTGCTCGATGAATGTGGGAACGGCACGGCCGTCACCTCGGCGCATGCCCGGCCCATAGGTATTGAAGATCCGGGCGATCCGAACCGGGATCCCATGAGTCCGGTGGTACGCCGTGACCAGCGCCTCGGCGAAACGCTTGGCTTCGTCGTACACGCTCCGAGGGCCAACGGGGTTGACGTTCCCCCAGTACGTCTCGGGCTGCGGATGCACCAATGGATCGCCGTACACCTCGGAGGTGGAGGCCAGGAAGAGCGCGGCGCCTTTCTCCCGTGCCAGGGACAGGGCTTGCCGTGTGCCAAGTGCTCCAACCTCCAGCGTCTCGATCGGATGCGTCAGGTAGTCCTTGGGGGACGCCGGCGAGGCCAGGTGGAGAACCCAGTCGAGATCGGATTCCTCACGGAACGGCCGAGTCACGTCGTGTCGCTGGAAGGTGAAACGGCGGTTCTCCATCAGGTCCGCGATGTTCTCGTCCCTTCCGGTGATCAGAGAGTCCAGGCAAACGATGTCCCAGCCTGATTCCAGAAGGCGGCGACAGAGATGTGAGCCGAGGAAGCCTGCTCCCCCGGTGACCAGGGCCCGGGTCACGGGCGGACCGGCGGCCTCCCCGTTGGTATGTAGGTGATTCCCGCGGCGCGTACCTCCTGGGAATCGAAGAGGTTCCGCCCGTCCACCAGGATCGGAAACCTCATCAATTCGCGAACACGCACCAGATCAAGCGTGCGGAACTCGTCCCAGTCGGTGGCGAGGACCGCACAGTGGGCACCCTCCAGGGCGGAGTACACGTCGCCGACGACCTCGAGCTGGGAGACCTCGGCCTTCGCGTTCGTTCCTGCCTCCGGGTCGTAACCAACGACATCGGCGCCTGCTTCGATCAGCCGCCTCGACAGCTCCAATGCCGGGGAGAACCGCGTGTCATCAGTGTTGGGCTTGAATGCCAGGCCAAGGACGGCGACGCGCTTGCCGGTCAGGTTCCACAGGGCCTCCTGGATCTTGCGAAAGCCAGCGTCCATGGCCTCGTCGTTGATCCGCGCGATCTCGCGAAGCAGTGGGAAGTCGTATCCCAGCTGCCTGCTCAGATGCTCGAATGCCTGGACGTCCTTGGGAAGGCAGTACCCACCGAAGCCGATCCCGGCCGAGAGGTGTCCTCGTCCGATCCGGGAGTCCGCTCCCATGATCTGGGCCACCGCTGAGACGTCGGCGCCGGCGGCCTCGCAGATGCGGGCCAGGGCGTTGGCGTACGAGACCTTGAGCGCCAGGAACGCGTTCGAAGCATGCTTTGCCAGCTCGGCGGTCCGGAGGTCGGTTTCGATCCACGGGACGCCGGCCTCGACCAGCGGGGCGTACAGCTCTCGCATCGTGGCGAGCGCTTCCGGATCGTCGCTACCGACCAGGATCCGGCTGGGGCGGATCGAGTCCTTGACCGCGCTGCCCTCTCGAAGGAACTCGGGGTTCGAGACGACCGCGAAGACGCCGTCGGGACGGTGACGCTGAAGCGTCTGCGCGATGCGCTCGGCGGTTCCGGCAGGGACGGTGCTCTTCTCCACCACGACCAGAGGGCCGTCTACGCTCTCCGCGAGCTGTGCGGCGGCCGCTTCGATGATCGAGAGGTTGGCCTGGCCCGCACCGTTCGGCGGCGTCCCAACACAGAGGAACGCCACACCGACGCCCGAGACCGCATCCTCGATCCACTGGGAGAACGTCAGTCGCCCCGCTTCGACACCCTGCCGGACAAGATCTTCGAGCTCGGGTTCGAAGAAGGGAAAGATGCCACGCTGCAGGAGCTCGATCTTCTCTTCATCCACGTCGACGGCGCTCACCTCGTGCCCGAGGTGGGCAAGCACGCCGGCGGTGGGAAGACCGACGTGGCCCAGGCCGATGACTGCCAGTCTCATCGCTCGTCGCCTCCCGAGGCCATGACAGCCAAGAATATCGGCGTGTGAAGACAGCGCCAATGCAGCCGGCGACCCTCTGACCTGCGAGAACGCGGCTCAGTAAGCATTGCGGCCTCGGATCGTCTCACCCAATGTCTTCAGGAGGATCTTCACGTCCAGCGCGATCGACCAGTTCTCGATGTACCAGTTGTCGCGGTCCACGCGAGGGTCAAGAGGCGTGTTCCCGCGAAGACCGTGGATCTGCGCCCAGCCCGTGATGCCCGGCCGGATGCGGTGCCGATATCCCGCCCAGCCGAGCTGCTCATCGAGCCGCGCCAAGAACTCAGGGTGGCTCGTCTCCACGGTCGGGAAGGGGCGCGGCCCGACCAGGCTCATCTGGCCGAGGAGAACATTCCAGAGCTGAGGCAGCTCGTCCAGGCTCGCCCGGCGCAGGATCTTCCCCAGAGGTGTCCGTCGGGGGTCGTTTTCGAAGGTGGCCACTGCCCCCGACTCGGTCTCAGCACCGGAGCGCATCGACCGGAACTTCCACATCGTGAAGAGCTTCCCATCCCGGCCCACACGCTCCCCGCCGTACAGCACCGGGCGGCCCGATGTCACCAGGATCGCGAGGGCGATGATTGCGGTCAGGGGCAGGGTGAGCAGGAGAAGCACGCTCGCTCCGACCAGGTCGAAGGCTCGTTTCTGGAAGGCACGAACCCCGCGAAGATAGGGCGGGGAGACTTTGACCAGGGTCCGGCCACCGACCTCGCGGAACGTGAGTCGGTCGCGGCGGATGGGCCGTACCGGCGAGTGAAGGAAGACAGACCGACCGACCTGGCCGGCTTCCACGACGATTCGCCACAGCTCGCTGTCCTCGAAATCCGAGACGGCCACGACCAGATCGACGCGATCCTCCTGGCGGTCTCGCGTCTCGAGGTATGGGGCCAGCGTCTCGCCATCGAGGTGGGCCACAACCTCGAACTCGGCCATCTCGTCGAGGTTGGTGCCGAAGGACCCCGGTCCTCGTCTGGAGACGAAGGCCACCGGGCGGCGGAAGCGACCGCGCTTTCGTTCCCGGCGAATGAAACGCCGCAGGCCCAGGCGTTCCATGACCAGGAACACCGCTGAGAAGACGACGGTCAGTGCAACCCAGGACCTGGACACGGAGAACAGGGGCACGAAATACACCACGACTGAGAGCACGGCCACGGACTCGACGACCGAGCGGAGGAGCCGGGAGAGCTCGCCGCCTCCCGGAAACAGGGTGTCGTTGTCGTAGAGCCTGTTGAGGGCCATGGTCCCGAGGAGCGAAACCATCCAGACGGCCGCCGCGATCAGGTGGGGCGTGAGGTCCCACCTGGAAGCGACGGCGAACCATCCAAGCCCGAAGCGGACCAGGAAGGCGGCGGCAACGGCGGTCGCTACCCCAGCCGCGTCGAACGAGACTCGGGTGACTGTGAGGAGGGGCTGCCAGCGCTTGTCATTCGCGCGCTCAGAGGGGACACCGCCCCCGGCGGAAGCCTCGCTTGCTTCGACCGCCAAGGGCTTGCGCCCGCTCACTGACCGCGCGTCAACATGGGAATCCTGCATGCTACCCCTCACCCTTCCCCCTCGGACTCATGGTGACCCGGCCCGGGGGACGGGGTCCATGGCCCATTTGGGTCATTTTCACATACTGCCGGACAGGCCTTCCGACGGGCCTCCCAGCACCAGTTCGGTCCTCAGCACCGCTGCTGAGATGTACTACTGCCCTCAGATAGGTATCGGCCTACTTCCCGTCGAACATGATGGCCCGCTTGACCTCCTGGATGGCCTGCGTGACCTTGATGCCGCGGGGGCACGCCTCGGTGCAGTTGAACGTGG
The DNA here is from genome assembly GCA_035947055.1 of Actinomycetota bacterium. GTDB lineage: Bacteria > Actinomycetota > UBA4738 > UBA4738 > CALAEC01 > DASZKM01. Next base: position 8,693 of record DASZKM010000074.1, on the reverse strand, counting down.
TCCGGCACCGGAAGACCCCGGTCTTGTCTTCCAGGATCTGGAGGCGCTCTCGGGCTCCCCGGTCGCGCGAGTCGAAGATGAACCGGTGGGCGTTGACGATGGCCGCCGGGCCCACGTACCCCTCGTCGCCCCAGAAGATCGGGCACGACGTGGTGCACGCGGCGCACAGGATGCACTTGGTGGTGTCGTCGAAGCGCTCCCGCTCCTCGGGTGACTGCGGGCGCTCCCGGGACGGGGGCATCTCGTCGTTGATCAAGTAGGGAAGCATCTTCTTGTAGCCCTCGAAGAACGGCTCCATGTCCACGATCAGGTCCTTGAGCGGCTGGAGCCCGCGGATCGGCTCGACGGTGACCTTCGGGGCCACGTCCTTGACCAGGATCTTGCAGGCCAGGCGGTTCACGCCGTTGATGACCATGGCGTCGGAGCCGCAGATCCCGTGAGCGCACGAGCGGCGAAGGGCCAGCGTGCCGTCGTGCCGCCACTTCACCTCGTGGAGCGCGTCGAGGACGCGATCCGATGGCTCCATCTCCACCGTGAACTCGTCCCACCAGGGATCGGCCCGGACCTCGGGGTTGTACCGCCGGATGCGGAGCGTGAGCGGGACCTTGCCGCCGACCGCGCCGTCGCCGTCGCGGGGCTCGGCCTGGTACTCGCGGGGCGCGGTCTCGCGCACATCGACGGGCGCGTCCACCGGGCCCTCCCGCTCCGCCATCAGTACTTCCGCTCCATGGGGACGTAGGAACCCAGCTTCACCGGCTTGTACTCCAGCCGAACCGAACCATCCGGTTGGCGTGACGCGAGCGAGTGGCGAAGCCAGTGGTCGTCGTCTCGCAGCGGGTGATCCTCGCGGTAGTGCCCACCCCGGCTCTCGTCGCGGGCCAGGGCCGCGGCCACGAGCGTCTCGGCGCAGTCCAGCAGGCACCCCACTTCCCAGGCCTCCATGAGGTCGGTGTTGTACACCCGGCCCTTATCCTGGACCACCGACCGGCCGTAGCGCTCCCGCAACCCGCCGAGCATGCCCTGCATCTTGCGCAATCCCTCCTCGGACCGAACCACGCCCGCCAGGTCGAACAGCTCCTCCTGGAGCTCGTCGCGGATGTCGGCCACGCTGTCCGAGCCCGTGGAATCCAGCAGCTGCCGAAGCTGGGCCTCGGCCTCCGCTTCGGCTCCGCGCGGGAGGTCCGGGAGGTCGTTCTCCCTGGCGTACCGGACCATGTCCGCCCCGCCCCGCCTCCCGAACACCACGATGTCCAACAGCGAGTTGGTCCCCAGCCGGTTCGCCCCGTGGACGGACACGCACGCGCACTCGCCGGCGGCGTACAGCCCGGGCACGGGCTCCTCTCCTTCTCCCGTCACCACCCGGCCGTCGGTGTCTGTGGGGATGCCGCCCATCCCGTAGTGCGCGGTGGGCTGGATGGGAACCGGCTCGCGGGTCGGTTCCACTCCCAGGTAGATGCGGGCGAACTCGGTGACGTCGGGAATCTTCGTCTCGATGACGTCATGGTCCAGGTGGCGCACGTCGAGGTATACGTAGTCCTTCCCGTCGACCCCGCGGCCCTCCCGGATCTCCTGGTAGATGGCCCGGGAGATCATGTCCCGGGGCGCCAGGTCCTTGATCGTCGGAGCGTAGCGCTCCATGAACCGCTCGCCGTCCCCGTTCAGCAGGATGCCGCCCTCGCCCCGAACGGCTTCCGAGATCAGGATGCCCATCTTGTAGATGCCGGTGGGGTGGAACTGGAAGAACTCCATGTCCTCCAGGGGGATCCCACGTCGGTAGCACACCGATAGGCCGTCGCCGGTCAGCGTGTGCGCGTTCGACGTGATCTTGAAGATCTTGCCGTAGCCGCCCGTGGCGAACAGCACGGTCTTCGCGTGGAAGACGTGCAGCTCGCCGGTGGCCAGCTCGTACGCGACAACGCCGGCGGTTCGACCCTCGACCAGCAGCAGGTCGAGCACGTAGAACTCGTTGAAGAACCGGACGTCCTGCTTGATGCACCGCTGGTACAGGGTCTGCAGGATCATGTGCCCGGTCCGGTCGGCCGCGAAGCACGCCCGCCGCACCGGGGCCTCGCCATGGTTGCGGGTGTGACCTCCGAACCGACGCTGGTCGATCTTCCCCTCGGGGGTGCGGTTGAACGGGAAACCCCAGTGCTCGAGCTCGATGACCCGATCGACGGCCTCCCGGCACATGATCTCGGCGGCGGGCTGGTCCACCAGGTAGTCGCCGCCCTTCACGGTGTCGAAGGTGTGCCACTCCCAGGAGTCCTCCTCGACGTTCCCGAGCGCCGCGCACATGCCTCCCTGCGCCGTACCCGTGTGCGACCGGGTCGGGTAGAGCTTGGAGATGACGGCGGTGCTGACCTCTCCGGAGGTCTCCAGGGCGGCTCGCAGCCCCGCCCCGCCGGCGCCGACGATCACGGCGTCGTAGACGTGCGTGGTCGTCACAACGGCCGCCTCATGAGCGGCCCGAGTTTAGCGAACGACCTGCCCTGGCTGCGCTGACCTGTTCCCTTTCCGACCCATATCAGAAGTCATCAAACTCGATGACGGACAAACCTCAGGCGTCATCAGATTCGATGACTTCTGATACGGGAGCGGAAGTACAGACCCTCCTCCGAGCAGTCGTTCTCTTCTTCGACGGCGGCTAGGAGGTCGCGGCGTTCCGTGGTGGCGGAACGCGTGAGGTCGCGGATAGAGGCGAGGTAGCCGGTTGGCGCGTCGAGCCATTCGTTCAACACGCGCCTGGTCGGTGCGGGCAGCCAGGGCAGCTCGGAGCGCGTCCCGCCGCAACGACCGGTAGCCGCCGGCGGTATGCACGACCTCCATCTGCACGACCGGGCGCTCGAGCGCCCGTACAAGCCGGCGGAGGTTCAGCGGGTCGGGGTCGAGAACCACCTCGACGATCGGAACGCTCACCGGCGCGCCGTGAAGGCGAGCCGCGGCGTCACCAACGACGACGAATCGAACGTACCGGCGACAGAGCCAGTCCAGCGCCTCGATCTGGCGGCGAGACAGCCGCTCACGAGCCGGCGTTCGAAGGAGCGCCCGGATCGGTTCGCGGGGGATCGCGGCTCCGAACCTGCGCCGAATGCACAGGGTTGCGTCTGCGGCGGCGAGCAAGCGACGAGCGTATCCACCCTCGGCACTGTCGCTGCTCGCTCGATCCTGTTGACGAGCTGCCTCGGAACTCCGGCGCGACGAGCCAGGTCAACCTGGGAGATCTCGGCCCGCAGCCGGGCCTCGCGGAGAATGCGCGCGGCGTTCACGGGCTGGGCTTACCACAGCGCTACGACACGACCTACCCGAAGCGGGCCGGGTCGAAGGTGAAGACGATGATCGTTCCCAGGACGAACAACGCCGCGCCGACCGAGGCGAAGAGCCAGTTCCAGGCCAGCCGGCCGCCGGGGGAGCGGACGTAGTCGTGGACGATCACCCGGACCCCGTTGATGCCGTGCAGCAGGGCCAGCGAGAGCATCAGCCAGTCCCAGCTCCGCCAGAACGGGCTGGACCACCGCTCGACCACGAACGAGAAGTTCACCCGGTCCACGCCCTCCTCCATGACGTGCATGATCAGGACGTGTCCGACGGCCAGGAACAACAGCAGGATCCCGGACAGCCGCATGAAAAGCCACGCCCACAGCTCGAATCGGCCACTCGGGACGCGGCGGGGCTGGGCGGTGTCGGGGCGGCGCTCCGCGACGACCGCCATCAGCCGAACAGGTCCTCGAGGATGCGGCGGCCCATGATCCACGTGATGGGCGCCATGGACCCCAGGAACAGCACCATCGTCCCCCAGAACAGCTGGGACTGATACACGGTGCCCTTCGGCCAGAAGTCCACGATCATGACCCGTATGCCGTTCAGGCCGTGGTAGATAACGGCGCCGACGAGCCCGAGCTCCATGATCTGGACGATGGGGTGGTGGTAGACGGCCACCACGGAGTTATAGGCATCGGGCCCCCATCCGACCAGGGCGGTATCGACGATGTGGGCGAAGAGGAAGAGGAGGATGCCGACGCCGGTAACGCGGTGGGCCACCCACGACCATTGCCCGGTCGGGGTGCCTTGATACGGCGTGGTGAGCTCGGACCGCCGCTTCATCGAGCGGTCAGAGTGTATCCGAGCGGCTTCAGCTCCGGCACCGACGGCTGCTTGTTTGCGGTCTGACGTGGGAAAGTAGTTGAACATGCGATCGAGGAACGTTCGGAGGCCCCTTGCCGCCCTCGTCTTCCTGGTGCTTCCCGTCGTGGCCGGGGATGCCGGGGCGCAGCCCGCCGGGGGTGGGCCGCCCCCCGGCCGTGGGCCGGAACGGCTCGAGGGCCGGTACATCGTGGTCTACCGTCCTTCGGTCGATCGCCCCAACGAGGTGACCGAGGACCTGTCCAGGCGGCATGGCTTCCGCACGACCCACCGGTTCCGTCACGCATTGGAAGGATTCTCCGCCGCCCTGTCGGAGGGGCAGCTGAAGCGACTCCGTGACGACCCCCGGGTCGAGTTCGTGGCCCGCGATAGGGTCGTCCATGCACTGGGGGCCGTCCCTATCGCGCCTGGGGACACGGTACCCACCGGGGTCCGCCGGATCGAAGCGGGATCCTCGACGACGGTTCATCAGCCGAGCAGCGTCAACGTGGCGGTTATCGACACGGGCATCGATCTGGAGCACCCCGATCTCAACGCGGTCAACGGCATCGATTGCATCGGGGACGGTCCCGCCGACGATGGCAATGGTCATGGGACCCACGTGGCGGGCACTATCGGTGCGAAGAACAACGGATCCGGCGTCGTTGGGGTGGCACCGGGCACGAAGCTCTACGCCGTCAAGGTGCTCAACAGCAACGGCAGCGGGACCGACTCCCAGGTGGTCTGCGGGATCGACTGGGTGACCGGCACGCTGACCGATGACGATCCGTCGAACGATATCCCCGTGGCCAACATGAGCCTCGGAGGAGGGGGAGTTCCCATCGAGGGTTGCTCGGTCACGACCGATCCCATGCACCTGGCGATCTGCCGGTCCACAACAGCGGGCGTGACACACGTCGTCGCGGCCGGGAACGACGCCTGGGACTTCGACTACCCGCCGATCCCCGACACGCCGGCCGCGTATCCGCAAGCGCTGACCGTGACTGCCATCTCGGACAGCGACGGACGGCCGGGGGGGCAGGGGGGCTCATTGCCCTGCCGCAGCGGGGAAGCCGACGACCGCTACGCCTCGTACTCCAACTTCGCGCTCACGGACGCCGGCGAGGCCCACACGGTCGCCGCGCCCGGCACGTGCATCACGTCAACGCGGAACGGTGGCGGGACCACAACCATGTCGGGCACCAGCATGGCCGCCCCGCACATCGCGGGGCTGGTAGCCCTGTGCATGGAAGAGGCGGGAACGCCCGGGCCGTGCGCGGATCTGACTCCCGCCCAGATCATCGACCACATCCGCGCCGAGGCGCAGGGATACAACACGACGACCACCACGTACGGATTCCAGGGGGATCCCCTCCGCCCAAGGAACAACGGTGAGTACTACGGCTACCTGGGACGGGTGGGGCTGCCCCCGCCGGATCCTGCCGCCAGGATCGAAGCGACTCCCACGGGGACCGTGGTGCAGAAGGGAACCCTGCGTTCCGGCGGCCCGGCCAACCTGGCCTCGGATGAGAACTCCTATTACGAGGTCAACTCGACCTCGCGGCGGGCCCGGACCACCACCTGGTACGGGTCGTTCAACGGGATCCCCAACGGATTGTCGGACCTGACCATCACCTATGCCGGCAAGAACTCGCTCACCTGCGACCAGACCGTGAAGATCCGGCACTGGTCCACGAAGAGCTGGTCGCAGCTCGATGCCCGGCCCGTGGGAGCCACGGAGGTCCGGGTGGTTGCCTCGCCGGCGGGAGCTCCGGGGGAGTACGTCAGCGGGGCCTCCGGGAACGGCGAGGTTCGTGTCCAGGTTGGCTGCACCACGAGGGCCGGAACCTTCGTGGCCAGCGGCGACCTGCTGCAGATCTCCTACCTGGGGTAGCGGCGCGATACTGATCGCGGGTCGGTCAGAACCCCGGACCGAGGCCCCGGTACTTGTCGAAGAACCGGTGGATCGCCTCCCCCGAGAATTGCTCGCATTCCTGGAGCTTGCCCCAGGCGGTCAGGACGATCGGATGCTTCAGGCCAAGGGGTTCCCCGGGAGTGGCCAGGATCTCTTCGGAGTGCAGGTAGACGAAGAGACCCTTCAGCTCGTTCTGTTCTTTGATCTCATCGAACCCGGTGTGGTAGACGACGATGTCGCCCTGGGCCAGGTTGGCGACCAGGGCTTCAGGATCGTTCGGCACCCAATAGATCGCTGCCGAGAGTGGCCCGACGTAGTGGGGGCCAGAGGTCGGCGGGACCGAGCTGTACGGCGGATGCTTCTCCTCGGGAGCGATGATTCGGGACGGTTGGATCTCCGGCTCTCGGACGTCGGTGCAGCCGGCCTCGTCGATCGGTACACCGACCTGCCGGGAGCTAGTGGGGATGGGGACCGTGAATCGGGGGCCTGAAGCTTCCTCGCTCTCTCCACCCCCCGTCAGTGTGCCTGCCAGGGCACCGGCCGTAACGCCCGCGGCGATGACCGCGGCCACGCCGGCGTAGGCCAGCGGCCGCCGCCCTCTCGGAGCGGACCTCTCCTGGGTCGGGGATCCAGGTCGTGCGGGATCGCCGGGTGAACTCACGGGTCAGAAAGCGTATCAGATGGGCATCCTCGCCCAGACCTGCGATGATGGGTCTTGCCTTAACCGAAGGGCCCCCCGTAATCTGTCTGGGTTGCCCGCTGGGGTTGGGCAGTGAAGGGGGTAAGGGTGTCGCCTGAGAAGACGAGCGCGCCGCCACGCATCGACGGCCGGCGACGCAGCGACCTCGACCTGGTGCTGGCGTTCCAGGGCGGGGACCCTTCCGCATACGCCGACATCTACCGGCGATACCGTCCCCTGGCCGAGCGGATCTGTCTCCGGTTCCTGGCCAATGCGTTCGACGCGGAAGAGGCGGCCCAGGAGACCATGGTTCGCGTCCTTCAGAACCTGAAGTCCTTCAACGGCCGTTACGCGCTTCGACCCTGGGTGGCGCGGATCGCGCGGAACGTGTGCCTCGACGTGCTCCGGGCCAAGGCCCGGCGATCCGCGAACGGCGAAGAGCTGAACGGCGACTTGCCCGACCAGCCAAACGGCAACGGTCACGCCGAGGGTGACCCCAGCGAGGTCGTGGAGCGGCTGGCCGAGCGAAAGGATGTTCACGACCAGCTGGCCCGGCTTCCGGAGCAGCACCGCGTGGCCCTGGTCCTCCGGGAGCTCGAGGGGTTCTCGCATCGCGAGATCGCCCAGGTCATCGGGACCTCGCCGGCAAGGGTGAAGGCCCTGCTGCACCGGGCCCGGCGCGGATTCCGCCGCGCCTGGGACGCGAATGGCGGCGTGAAGCGCAAGCTGGGGCTGCTCCTTCCCCCCTTCCTCATCCCCGTCAACGCATTGCGAAGACTGCTCGGACGAGTCCAGGACATCGACCCCAGTGGGGTGGTGGCGGCTCCGGCCACGCAGCACGTCGCGGCCTCCGGCGCCGAGCGCATCTCCGCGGCGGTGGCTGCCGTGGTGGTTGCGGGAACGGTCGGTGTCGCTGCCACGCGTGGTTCCGAGCCGGAGCCTGCCCGCCAGAAAGCACCCGAAGTGGTCATCGCCGCCCCCGCTTCCGTCGGCCAAGAGGACGAGGCGCCGCAGGGGAAGACCGCCCGTCAGAAGGATCGGAAGCCGGTCGCCGCGCGTGACCAACACAAGCCTGCCGCTGCCTCGAACGGCACCGCCGAGCCGTCAACGACCGACGATGAAGCCCTCGAGGTCTCCGCCTCCACGACCACCACCGCTCCGGAGGAGGAGCAGGTGAAGGATGCTCCCCGCCCCACTGCCCAATCCACGCCCGCCGCACCGGCGGGGTTCGCGTTCAGCTTCCGCGCCGGGGCCACCGCCACCGACTACTGCGACTGTGGATGGTCGACCGCGCTGGCGGAGGACACCGTAACCGCATCGGAATCCCGCTTGACCTCGTTCTCCCAGCAGATCAGGGGCGGAGCGATCCGTGACGCCAGCGGCCGTCCGGCCTGGGCCGTGGAGGTCCGGCAGTCGGGCACGGAGAAGACCCACGACTTGGCCTTCTCGGTGGTCAGCGGGGGAGGCATCCACCAGTACACCGCCCGGGGAGCGATGACCTCTCGGACCGCCACGAGGTGGGGGGGCTGGGTCCTGGTCTTCTCCGGGACCTACGAGTCCCGCGGCGGTCCGGGGGACTCGCCTACCGGTCTGCCCGATCGTGGGTCCTACACGGCCACCCTGGCGTTCTCGTACACGGAGGCCCGCCTGGTGGAGGCGTCCTTCTCGCTCCACTGACTAGCCCTTTGGGACTAGCCCCGTTGGCCCGAATGGGCGACAACCTTTAGGCTTCCGCGTCGTTAGTAGGGAGTAGGCAGGTTCGTTCATGGATACCCGTATGGGTAGCAGGCTGAGTGGAAAGGAGGGGCTCCAGGCAAGACGGGTAGGGGTAGGTAGCAGTTTCGTCTAGAGGAGGATTTGTATGCAGAGCACGAGACACCGCAAGATCTGGGGGGTCTTCGTGGCGTGTACCATGGTTGGGTCCCTGACCCTCCTGGCCACGCCCACCAGCGCACACACGCCCCCCGACAACAACGCCAA
>DASZKM010000073.1:0-9087 GCA_035947055.1 Actinomycetota bacterium | reverse complement strand
GCCGTGTCCACCCGCTTGATCATGGAGGTCAGGATGTGCGGCTGCTCCTCCGGGCTAGCCGTGAGGTATTGGTCGGAGTCGACGCCGATGGCCAGAGCCTCGGGTCCGGCATCCACGGCGGCCTGGAAGAGTCCCAGGCCGGACTGGCCGGCCGCGTGATAGATCACGTCGGCGCCCTGGTCGTACATCTTGGACGACAGCGCCTCGCCCCGGGTGGGGTCGACGAACGCCTGCGTGGAGTCGCCGATGTACTCCACCAGGATCTCGATGTTGGGATCCACCGACCGGGCCCCGGCCTCGTAGCCGGCCTGGAACTTCTCGATCAACCCCGTCCCCTCCTGGCCGCCCAGGAAGCCGATGGTCCCCGTGGTCGTGGACTCGGCCGCGGCGATGCCCACGAGGTACGACCCCTCGTGCTCCTTGAACACAAGGTCGGCCAGGTTCGTGGCCTCCGCGGCGATCGTCGTGGCGAACCCGTCCACGATGGCGAAGCTCTGGTCCGGATACTCGCCGACGATCTCGGCCACGCCCTCGGAGAACGCGAATCCCACCCCGATGATCAGGTCAAAGCCCTGATCGGCCAGGTTGGTGACGTTCTCGTCGCGGTTCGAGCCCGACTGGTTGGCCTCCAGCAGCTCGACGTTCTCCTCGGTGACCAGGCCATCCTCGATGGCCTGCTGCAGCCCGCGGTTCGCCGCGTCGTTGAACGACTTGTCACCGAGGCCGCCGACGTCCAGGGCCATCCCGACCCGGACGCCGTCGCCGCCTCCCCCGCCCTGCTCGCCGCCCGGCGGCGCCTCTCCGCATGCCGCGGTCAGCACCAGCAGGGCCGATGCTCCGGTCAGGAGCGCACGTCGTCCACTCATCCCCCGCCTCCCTTCGTCGCTGTGATTGTGCGACCGAACAGGCCGCCGCGCCAAATCGGGCCATTGGGCGGAGCGGTTGCCGCGCCCGCCCTAGGATGGGGTGACGTGCTGACCGTGGTCGACCATCCTCTGACCCAGCATCTGCTGACGGCTCTGCGCGACCGGGAGACGTCGCCGCCGCTATTCCGGGCGCTGACGCGCCGGCTGACCCTCATCCTTCTGCTGGAAGCGACCCGGGACCTCGACGTCAAGCCGGTATCGGTGTTGACGCCGCTCGAAGACGCACCGGGCGCTCGTCTCGGCTCGGTGGTGGCCATCCCAATCCTCCGCGCCGGGCTGGGGATGCTCGAGGCGGTCACCGACACCTTCCCGGATGTGTCCGTGGGGTACATCGGGCTGGAGCGCGACGAACGAACGCTTCGGCCGACCTCGTACTACGAGAAGCTTCCCGATGTCCGGGGCAAGCCCGTCCTGCTGCTCGACCCCATGCTGGCGACCGGCGGTTCGGCGGTTCGGGCCACCACGGCCATCACGTCCAGGGATCCATCGTCCGTGCGGATGCTGTGCGTGGTGGCGGCGCCGGAAGGCGTCGCGGCGATGGAGGAATCCCATCCCGACGTTCCGATCTACGCTGCGGCACTGGACCGGCAGCTGAACGACCGCGGCTACATCCTTCCGGGGATCGGCGACTTCGGCGACCGGCTGTACGGCACCGGCCCGTAGATCGGGCGGCACCGTGCTGAGAACCGAGAACGACCTCCGGGCGGGTGCTATCAGAAGTCAACAAGCTCGATGACTTCTGACAGCTGCGCCGAATCCCCCGAGGGGGGCTAGCCTTCCCAGCCCTTGGCGATCAGGAACCCCCGGGCCCGCTCGGCCAGCGGGTACCGGTCGACGAGCCGCCAGTACCGCTGGGTGTGCGACGGAACGAGCAAGTGGGCCAGCTCGTGCATCACCACGTACTCGCGAACCCAGATCGGATACGCGGCGATCCTGTGGGAGATGCGAATGGTGCCGTCCTCGGGAGTGCAGGAGCCGTACCGGTCGTGCTGGTTCGTCACGAACCTGATCGACTTCCACCTGAGCTTTCCGCCGAAGTACTCGTCGTTCAGGCGGGAGGCGGTTCGTTCCAGGTTCCGCCGAGCGTTGAGGCGCTCGAGCCGCTCTCGCTCCTCGAGCCGGGTGAGCATCCGGCGGACCCACGAACGCTCCTCGGCCCTGGTCAGGCCCGCGGGGAGGCGGACCACCACCCGGCCCTCCCGCCGCTCGGCGGTGATGGTCTTCCGACGGCGTGGGCTGCGGACCACCTCGACCTTCACGTCGAGCGAATTGTGGGAAACCGCGCCGACACGGTCAAAACCCCTGGTCAGAGGGGGTGTTTTTGCGGGGTCGGCTGAGCCGTCGCCGGGGTGGGTGGCTCAGTACTCGATGTCGAGCTCCTTGAAGACCTGCGGAAGGGCGTTGAACACCCCCTGCAAGCCCATGAGCTTCATCATGTCTCCCTGGATCTTGAGCTTCCCGCTCATGTAGGCGGAGGTCGCGTTCAGCTCACCCTTGGTCAGGGCCACAGCCGTGTCGTAGTCCGCCGTCAGGGTTGCTTCGGGGTCGGTGGTCTCGCCCAGCTCCACCTGGGCCTGGCCGTCCTGGAGCGCGAACCAGTACTTCACCTCGCCGTCGGCCGTGGTGACCACGTTCTGGGCCTTCACGCTCTTGCCCGCCGCGGCTTGCTTGAACGCCTCGCTGCTGTTCGCCGTCTCGGTGACCGCCTTGGCCCATTCATCGGAAAGGAACTTGACGCCCACGGGTCTCCTCCTTGTCGATTGGAGGAGGTGAGTATGGCCGGGCCGGTGACCGGTGGTCAATCCGAGGCGCGAGTCACTCCTGTCGCCGGGCGCCTTTCACCCGCCGCCTGCGGCGGAAGCGCTGGGCGAAGCGCTGGATGTCCTCTCGGGCCCAGATCCGTCCGCCGGCCAGGGATTCCAGTGGCTGCGGGAACGAGCCGCGCTTGACGTAGGTGGCCACGCGGCGCTTGTCCCAGCCCAGGATCGCGGCGGCCTCCGTCACGCCGACCAGGCGGGGAACCTCCTCCAGCCACACGACGGGAGGTCCGCGTTCCCACGACACCGCAGGGAGCACTCCGAGCACCGCCTGATGCAGCCGTTCCAGACACTGGTCGCGGCTCGAGCCGGTCACCTCGATCCCGTACTCGTCCGAGATCGCCCGCCACCCGCCGCCAGGGTCCTGTCGAAGCCTGACCGGAACCGACATGGTGTGACGGCATCATACGGCTGAGGATCAGCGCCGGCGGTGATTCGGCTTGGCCACGACCCACAGGTCTTCGGCCGGCCACCGCCGGGCCCAGTCGCGAGGCGCGTAGTCCTTGTACGTGGTCGTGGCCCCGTCTGGCGGACGGAGATGCATCAGGCGTCGGACCTCCAGCCCACTGCCCGCGAAAAGATCGATCCACTCGCCGTACGGCAGCTGGAACTGGATCGAGGTCTCGTCGTCCGCGCTGCGCATCGCGAAGTACTCGCCGTGCAGCCGACGGTCGACGCGCTCGGTCTTCGGGTTCCAGCTGATGAACATGAACGGGCTGCCGATACAGAACGCCAACGTGCCGCCGGGGCGAAGGACCCGGGCGGCTTCGGGAATGGTCCGGGCCGGATCGGCGAACGAGATCGCCCCGTGGTCGCTGATCACGACGTCGAATGACTCGTCCCGGAACGGAAGCTCCTCGGCGCTCCCCTGGACCAACGGGATGGACACGTCGTTCTTGTTCAGGCGACGGCGAGCGTGTCGCAACTGGCGAGCGGAGAGATCGATGCCTGTGGGACGGCCGCCCGCTTCGGCCGCGCCGGCCGACCACTGCGCCGCCCCGCAACCCAGCTCGAGGACGTCCTTGCCGCCGAGGGCGCCGAGGGCGCCGATCTCGTCGTCCGGGATCCGCCAGATCCCCCAGGCCCGGGCGGTGGCTGCCAGCCGCTCGCCGTGGAGGGCCTGGTACTCGGACGCGAATCGGTCCCAGAACCGGCGGTTCTTCCGCACGTGCGGGGCCGGCACGACCGCATGGTAGGCATTGCGGGTTCCGAACGTACGTTCTATGCTCGCGGTCCGATGCGCTGGGACAACCTGCGGCTGGAGGTGCAGCAGCGAGACGACCGGGTCACGGTGCCGCTGTTCGACCAAGGCGCGGTGGTCCGAACCTTCGACACACCCGAGTTCCGGGGCATGACGTTCTATGAGGTTCGGGCGAAGTCGATCATCAACCGGGTGCCCGAAGCGTCGTACGTCCCGTTCCGGTGGACGATCAATCCCTACCGGGGATGCAGCAGCGCCTGCGTGTACTGCTTCGCTCGCAAGACGCACACCTATCTCGACCTCGATTACGGCGAAGACTTCAACTCCAAGATCGTGGTCAAGGTGAACGCCCCGCAGCTGCTACGGAAGGAGCTGGCTGCCAAGAAGTGGCAGGGCGAGCACATCGCGATGGGAACGAACGTCGATCCCTACCAGCGAGCCGAGGGCCGGTACAAACTGATGCGCGGGATCCTCGAGGGGCTGCGCGACGCGGGGAACCCGTTCTCCATCCTGACGAAGTGGACCATGATCACCCGCGACATCGACCTTCTCCGGCAGTGCGCCGAGGTCGCCGAGATCGGGACGAACATGTCCGTGGGCTGTGTCGACGAGGACTACTGGCATGCGATCGAGCCCGGAACGCCCTCCCCGATGCGACGCCTCGACGCGGTTCGCAAGCTGAACGAGGCAGGGATCCCCTGCGGCGTGCTGATGGCGCCGATCATCCCGTTCATCAGCGACGACGACGGATCGCTGGAGCGGACCGTCAAGGCGATCGCCGAGTCCGGAGCCACGCACGTCTCGCCGATCGTCCTCCACCTTCGGAAGGGGGGCTCGCGCGAGTGGTGGATGAAGTGGCTCGGCGAGAACCGGCCCGAGCTCGTTCCGAAGTACCGAGAGCTGTACGGGGACCGCGCGTACCTACCGAAGGAATTCCAGAAGCAGGTCGCCGACAGGGTTCACGCATTCGCCCACCGCTACGCGGTCGGACAGAAGACCGGCGCCCAGGCCCGGCGGCTGCGCGAGACCGCCGCGCCACAGACGCCCGAGCCCCAGCAGCTCTCCCTGGCCTGACCTCCCGCGGGCGCGGAACCCGGAGCCGCTCCAAGGTGTATTCACGGTGCGGACGAACTCCGTGGGGAGCCGACCACTGGAGGACCGGGAACTCATCGAGCGAGCGCGAGGTGGGGACGTTGGCGCGTACGAGGCGCTGGTCCGCCGCTACCAGGACGTGGCCGTGCGTGCGGCGTACGTCGTCACCGGCCCAGACGAGGCAGAGGATGCCGCCCAGGAGGCGTTCGTCAAGGCGTACCGGGCCCTGGCCCGATTTCAGCCTGACGCGCCCTTCCGTCCGTGGCTCCTGCAGATCGTCACGAACGAGGCCAGGAACCGCCGCCGGGCGTCCGGCCGGCGGGTGGCCCTGGCCCTGCGAGCGGCCGCCGATGATCCGGGAGATGCGGCTCCATCTCCCGAGTCGGCGGCCCTGGAAGACGAGGCACACCGGAGGCTGGTGAAGACGCTGAACGACATGGCCGAGCGTGACCGGGAGCTGATCGCCTGCCGGTACTTCTTGGAGCTGACGGAGCCCGAGATCGCTCAGGCCCTGGGCATCCCTCGGGGCACCGTGAAGTCCCGGCTGAGCCGGGCCATGGCCCGGCTCCGACAACGGATGGGAGCCGAGGATGGCTGAGAACGACCGCCTCGAGGCGCTGCTGCGGGACGTGGGCCGCCGGCTCGCCGTCCCCCAAGCTCCCGGCGTGGCCTCCTCGGTAACCGAACGACTGAGCGCCGACCACGGGCCGTCGCTACGGCGTCCTCCGCGGCGCACCCTGGCCCTGGCCGCGGCGGCGGTCCTGGCCGTGGCCGGGGTGGCTTCGGCCACCGGACTCCTGGTCCGGGGCGTGGACATCCGCCGGGTGCCCACGGTTCGGCCGACCGCCCCGCCGGAGGAGCGCCCGGACATGCAGCTTGGCCGGCGGGCGACGCTGGCCCAGGCGGGCGAACGACTGGGCTTCGCCGTCCCGGTTCCCCAGATCCCCGGCCCGCCCGACGACGTGTTCATCGGCCGCGAGCCGCCGGGCGGCAGGATCACGCTGATGTACGAGGCGCGGCCCGGCATCCCCCGGGATCCGGTCACCGGCAAGGGGATGCTGATCTCGATGTTTCGGGGCCAGACCGAACGTGACTTCGTGACCAAGGAGCTCGGCCCGGACACGTCACTGCGCTACGTCGCCGTCCGAGGGGCGCCCGGATTCTGGATCGAAGGTGAGCCCCATACGGTGTACTACCTCGACGATCGGGGCCAGCTGTTCCCCGACAGCGTCCGGCTGGCGGGCAACGTCCTGCTGTGGCAGCGCGGCGAGCTGACCCTTCGCCTGGAGTCGCGGCTGCCGCTCGAGGACGCGCTGGCCGTCGCCGAGTCGATGCCCTGACCTACGGCGCGAGCCGTTCGGCCAGGTATCGCAGGGAGATCGGATACCGGTACTCGATCTGCTTGTGCGTGGCGTCGAACAGCTCGAAGAACACATCCGTGACGCCTATCGCCTCCAGCTCGCGGCGGAACGCCTCGGCCCCGAGGTCCAGGAAGAACTCGTCCTTCTTCCCGGCGTCGATGTAGATGGCCCGCATCGAGCGCAGCGCGTCGGCATGCTTGCGGACCATCCGCACCGGGTCGAGGTCCAGCCACCGCTCCCACACCTGGGGGATCAGGCGCCCGGTGTGAACGTCGAACGGAAGCCGCACCCGCCCGTCCTGATCGGCCGAATAAGCGGCGGCGATCCCGAACACCATGGCCAGCGTGTCGTCGTGCTCCTTGGTCCCCGGCGTCCGGCTGCGGAAGTCCTCCCAGAACCGTTCGTACGACCCCTCGTACTGATCACGGAGGACCCGGGCGATCTCGGCGAACGCGGCCGGGTAGAACACCTCGTAGAGCGCGTCGCCGGCGTGGGTGGCGAACCCGCCCCACACGTCGGGACGCAGCATGGGCAGGGCCATGGCCCCGAATCCACCGCTGGACTTGCCGGCGATCCCGCGATGGTCGCGGTCAGCCACCGTGCGATACCGCGCGTCCACCCAGGGGACGATCTCGTCGCAGATGTAGGTCAGGTAGCTACCGGTGCCGGGCGAGTCGAGGAACTGGCTTCCGCCGTACGCGGTCCACGCGTCGACCCACACCACGATGCTCGGGGGGATCTCGCCACTGCTCATCCCCCGGTCGACCAGTTCCGGGAACGTCATCCGCCAGGCGACGCGGTTCCGCCACATGTCGAGCTGACCCGTGTATCCCTGGATCATGTACACGCTGGCGTAGCGCCGGTCGGCCGAGTCCTCGTAGCCCGGCGGCGTGTAGACCCACAGCGGGCGGACGTGTGGGTCGCCAAGCGGGTTGTCCTTCAGCGCCTCGCTGTCGATCTCGTGCTCGTCGAAGCGCCCGGCGTACCGGATCGACCACGGCTCCATCCCTACCTCCCCCCTCGCCGGCGCTCGGTCCGCCAGCACGGGGTGTGCCAGTGACGCCGGTCCTCGGATGCCTGATCGGGTACCACCACCAGGTGGACGGTGCCCGGCCGGATCAGCTGGTGGCATCCGGGGCACCGGTACGCGCGGTCGCCGGTCACCTCGCGGACCGCGACCCCGACCGCCTGGGCCCACGCCGGGGCAAGCCCTCTGGGCCGGCGGATCGGTTCGGGCTCGGCTCGCTCCCGGCGGTGGCGCCGTGGCACGTGTCGATCATCGCAGGACGAACCGGGCGGCGACCTCGGCCAGCGCGAGCCCGGTCCCCCGATCGTCCCGGGGCCCGCCCCGAACCCGGAACGAGTGGTCGCCACCCTCCACCTTGTGCAGCGTGGCCTTCGGTCCCACCCGCTTGACAACGGCCTCGAGCAGGTCCCACCTGGCGAACGGGTCGGCCGTTCCCTGCAGGAACAGGATCGGCAGGTTGATCCCGCTCAGGTGCTCGTCGCGTAGCCGGTCCGGCCTGCCCGGTGGATGCAGCGGATAGCCGACGAACACGATTCCGGCGGCATCGAGCTCGCCGTCGGCCACCATCATCGACGCGATCCGTCCGCCCATGGACTTGCCGCCCACCCACACCGGTCCACCGAGCTTCGCGGCGGCTTCGAACGCGGCCGCCCACACGGACCGAAGCGTCTTCTCCGGGTCGGGGCCCCGGCGGCCTGTCTCGCTGTAGGCGAAGTTGAACCGCAGGCAGCTCACGCCCCCCGCGGCCAGCCCTTCCGCGAAGCCATCGAGGAGCGGTCCCCGCATGTTCCCTCCCGCTCCGTGCGCCAGGACCAGCAGGGGACGGTTCCGCGGACCGTCCAGCAAGGCCGAGACGGAGCCTTTGGGAGTGTCGATGTTCAGCTCGGCCATGGCGATCTCCGGTCAGGGCGGCGGCGTGATGGTGACAGCCAGGCCAGGATGGCGCGCTCGATCTCCCGAGCGTGCTCGTCGCCTTCCACCTTCCGACCGAACAGGTCGCGGACGTAGAACGCGTCGACCACGCGGACGCCGTACGTGGCGACCTTGGCCACGTGGACGTCGAGACCGAGCTCCTCGAACGCCCGGGCCACGTCGAACAGCAGCCCCACGCGATCGGGTGCCTCCACCTCGACCACCGTGGCGAAGTCGGAGACATCGTTCAGCACCCGGACGCGAAGGGGAACGTCGCCGCGGGCGGGCGCATAGTGGCGCCGCTGCTCCTGCAACCGGTAGTCCAGGGACACCCGGCCCTCGATCGCCTTGCGCAACGTCTGGCGGATCCGCCGCCACCGTTCCTCGTCCACCTCCGAACCGCCGGGATCCACGACGAACACGTCGATGGCCACGCCGTCCTCCGTGGTGAACGCCTGGGCGGAGAGGATGTTGAGGCCCCCCAGGGCCAGGGCTCCCGCGATCTTGGCCAGGAGTCCCGGGCGGTCGGCGGCCACCACGGTCAGCTCGTACGTTCCCTCCCGCGAGCCCGGGGCCGCGGCGGTTCGGACCTCGGCACCGGCCAGCGCCGGCCCCACCAGCCGGTAGTGCTCGGCGACCGTTTCCGGCGTCACCCCCAGCAGGTACGGCCGGGGAAGCCGTTCCAGGTACTCGTCGACGGACGGTCGCGGTTCGTCCTCCAGCAGCTGCCGCACGCGGACCAGTCGGGGGG
>DASZKM010000072.1:0-1739 GCA_035947055.1 Actinomycetota bacterium | reverse complement strand
CGAGCCCGACGTCCTGATCCTGGACGAACCCACCACTGGGCTTGATCCCCAGGCCCGGCACCTGGTGTGGCAGAAGCTCCGCTCGCTGAAGCGGCAGGGCGTCACGCTGCTGCTGACCACGCACTACATGGAGGAGGCGGCGCAGCTATGTGACCGGCTGGTGATCATGCACGAGGGCCGCATCCTGGTCGAAGGACCGCCCCGCCACCTGGTGGCCAAGGAGACATCGCCGCAGGTCATCGAGGTGTTCGAGCCGGCCGAGGACGAGGTGAAAGGGCTCGCAGCGCTCGAGTATCTGTGCGACCGGGTGGAGCGCCTGGCCGACCGGTGGCTGTTCTATACCTCCGACGGTGAGTCGGTGCTGTCGAAGGTCCGGGGGATCGTCCCCGATCCTGGGCGGGTGTGGCTCCGCGGCGCCACGCTGGAGGACGTCTTCCTCCAGCTGACCGGGAGAGGGTTGCTCGAATGAGCGTGCCGGCCAGCACGATGGTGGCCCCCACCGAACACCGGCTCTTCCGCGTTCCCGACGTCAAGCTGCGCTCGGCGTGGCGGCTGTGGCAGCGCAACGCGGCCATCTATCGCCGCACCTACAAGCTGAACATCCTGCCCAACTTCTTCGAGCCGCTTTGGTTCATGGTGGCCATGGGCATCGGCCTCGGCGCGTACCTCGGTCGCATCGAAGGCATCAGGTACATGGACTTCATCGCGCCGGGACTGGTGGCCACGGCTGCGATGTACGGGACCTCGTTCGAGGTCACGTTCAACTGCTTCGTGAAGATGCAGTTCGGCCGGGTGTACGACGCGATCACCGCCACCCCGCTGACCATCGAGGACGTGGGCCTCGGCGAGCTCCTGTGGGGAACGACCCGGGCCCTGCTGTACGGGGTCGTGTTCCTGGCGGTGGCGGTGCCGTTCGGCGTGATCCACTCGCCGCTCGCCCTGGCCGCCCCGTTGGCCGTGGCCCTCATCGGGCTGATGTTCTCGGTCATCGGACTGGCCTTCACCGCGGTGATCCCGGTGATCGACTACTTCACGTACTACTGGACGCTGTTCATGACCCCGATGTTCCTGTTCTCGGGGATCTTCTTCCCCCTCGACCGTCTTCCCGAATGGGTCCAGCTCGTCGCCTGGTTCATGCCGCTCCATCACGGGGTGAACCTGATGCGGGCCCTGACCCTGACCGGAGACGTGGGGGCGGCCCTGATGGCTGCGTCCTGGATCGTGGTGTTCACCGGGGCCCTGTTCGTCCTCCCCTTGAACCTCCTCCGCCGTCGCCTGGTTCGCTGAGACCTCCGGATTTCGCTGGGAAACAGCCGATTCAGCGCAGAATGCCCGGATTGGGGCCTTCTCAAAGACTGACACTCTCGGTAGCATTGCCGTAGGCCGTTCGGGTGAGCGGTGAGGAAGGACTGGTTCTTGGCGCGCACTTCCCCAGGGGGAAAGGGAGATCGCTGGACGGCGCATCCCGTCCTCAGCTGGTTCCTCCGCGCGTCGGTACTCATCCTTCCGATGACCGCCGGCGTCGCCACGGCCTCCTGGTTCAGCAGGGCCTTCCCGCAGCCAGCCGGCCAGCGGCAGCTGGGCTGGTGGGCACTCTTGTTCGCCACCTCCGGCGTGACGGTATGGGCCGTCGATCGGCTCTCCCGACGCTTGCTCCCACTGGCCATCCTCCTCCGGCTGACCCTCCTCTTTCCCGACCGGGCCCCGTCCAGGTTCGCGGTGGCCCGCCGGGTCATGAG
>DASZKM010000071.1:0-4221 GCA_035947055.1 Actinomycetota bacterium | reverse complement strand
CCACTGCCGGCCTTCGCGGAGGTGGCCGCGCTGCTGCCAGAACCGCCACAACGACGCGCCCGTCCGAAGCGCGATCTCCCCCTCGCCGTGGTCGTTGGCCCACCGCAGCGCAGCGCGGATGTTGTCGTGCTCCCGCTCCGTCCTGTCGAGCCACAGGGCCTGGTTCTCGCCCACGATCTCCGGTTCGGCTTCCTCGGCAAAGGCCATGACCCACTCGGCGTGCCTCCGGCGGAGCTTCTCTTGCTGCCCGCTCTCCGCCAGCCGCTCCGCGGCGAACTCGCGGATCGTCTCCAGCATCCCGAAGCGAAGCTCGCCGTCGGTGGTCTCGCTCCGTCGCAAGAGGCTCTCGTCGACCAGCGACGCCAGGCCGTCCAGGACGTCCAGGTCGGTGCCGCACACCGCCTCGGCCGCCTCCAGCGTGCAGCCACCCTGGAACACCGCCAGACGGGCGAACAGCGACCGTTTCGCGTCGTCGAGGAGGTCGTGGCTCCACTCGATCGCCCCGCGAAGCGTGCGCTGGCGCTCCGGGAGGTCGCGCGCCCCGCCGGTGAGCAGCGGCAGCCGCTGTCCCAGCCGGGCCAGCATCGACTGCGGCGAGAGGAGCTTCACTCGAACCGCGGCCAGCTCGATGGCCAGCGGCAGGCCGTCCAGCCGGGCGCAGATCTCCGCAACCGCGGGCGCGTTCTCGTTGGTCACCGCGAAGTCCGGCTTGACGGCCCGGGCCCGGTCGATGAACAGGGCCACGGCCTCGAACTGTGACAGCGCTTCCAGGCCCGGAAGGTGCGCCGGGTCTGGGAGGGCGAGCGGCGGCACGGGATACTCCTGCTCCCCGGACAGGTGCAACACGATGCGGCTGGTGACCAGGAGCTTGAGGCGGGGCGCGCAGTTCAGCAGCAGCTGCACGACGTCCGTCGCGGCGGTGACCTGCTCGAAGTTGTCCAGGACCAGGAGGAGCTCCTTGTCCCGGAGGTGATCCTGCAACGTGTCCCCTACCGAGCGACCCGGTTCCTCCTTCGCGCCGACGGCGTCGGCGATGCTCGTGGCCACCAAGGATGGATCGGTGATCGGCGAGAGGTCGACGAAGAACGCGCCGTCCTCGAACCGGGGGAGCATCTCCGACGCCACCTGCAGCGATAGCCGCGTCTTCCCCGTCCCGCCGGGGCCGGTGAGGGTCAGCAGCCGCGTGTTCTCCAGGAGGTCCTCCACGGCCATGATCTCCGGCCCCCGCCCGATGAACCGGGTCAGGCGGGTGGGCAGGTTGTTGGGGCGGGCGTCGAGCGTCTTCGGCGGCGGGAAGTCCGAGGGGAGGTCGCGGACCGCCAGCTGGTACAGCCGCTCCGACTGGTCCAGGTCTCGGAGGCGGTGGTCGCCGAGGTCCCGCGCGCTCACCCCGTCCGGGAGGGTGTTCTCCACCAGCGACCGGGTGGCCGAGGAGATAAGGATCTGACCGCCGTGGGCGGCCGCGGCTATCCGGGCGGCGCGGTGGACGTCGAGCCCGACGTAGTTCTCCCCACCGCGGGTTCCCTCTCCGGTGTGCAGACCCATGCGGACCCGCACCGCGGTGCCGTCCGGCCAGTCGTTCGCGTCGAGCGCCCGCTGCGCGGCGGTGGCGGCCCGGACGGCCTGGCCCGGCGAGCGGAACGCGACGAAGAACGAGTCGCCCTCGGTGGATACGACGATGCCGTCTTCTTGGGAGACCGCCTCGCGCAGGAGCCGCCCGTGCTCCGACAGCAGCTCGGGATACCGGTCGCCAAGGCGCTGGAGGAGACGGGTGGATCCCTCGATGTCCGTGAACAGGAAGGTGACGGTCCCGGTGGGTAGTTCGCTCATTCGACTCCCTCGGAAGGGAGTCTACGGCCGGGATGCGTGAGGGGCGCTAGGTCTCGTCGCGCAGGCGGCGGACGGCGTCGTCTGCCAGCCCCGGCCGGTGCAGGATCCCGGTCAGGCCGTCGAGCGGATCCTCGCGAGGAGCCTTCCGGGCGACCAGGTGTCCGTGTTCCTCCTCGAAGTCGAGGACCTGGCCTGGCCGGATGCCCAATGACTCGCGCAACCGCTTGGGAATTGTCACTCTGCCGTGTTCGCTGACGACGATCTTCACCGCCCCACCGTACGCACCTTCGGCGGCCGGAATCAAGGGACCTTCTGGGCTAGGTGGATCGTCCGACAGATCGAGATGTTTCGATGGACTGGCTAGCGATTCAAGCCGGAACCGAACACGGTGCCGCAGTCGCGCCATTGACCGGTCCCGCGCGTGCCCTCACAGGTCTCATCGGGCGGGCTCGCGGAGAAGGAGTCGGTGCCACCCTCGTCGAGGAGCAACGCCACCGAGTTGTCCACCACCGATGCCTGTGCGCTGGTGGTCGCTTCCCCGGCCGACTCCGAACCCGGCTCTCCGGTCGACATCTGGCTCGTGTTGTCGACGATGTACGTGTCGTTGCCGCCGAGGTCTCGCAGCTCGCCGTAGCCGGGCGCTGAGCCGCTCAGGTCTCCGAACCCCGCCGCCTGCACCTCAGAGGCAGCCAGCCCGGAGACGGGAAGCGTGGCGCCCATCTGCCCCCCGGAAGCGGGAATCCATCGCGCGGTCGCCACGCTTCGCGTGCTGCTCTCGTAGCGATCGTCGCCCGCCGCGTCCAACAGGAACCCCGCCCCGACGGCCGCTCCGTAGCCCTGGCCCGCGGTCCGTCCGGTCGCCGTCTCCGCGGACACACCGGGCTGGCCGGCCGCCGTCTCGGGCGCCCGGCGATCCTCGAGCGTTGCCGCCGCCGTTGAGAGGCCGCGGAGGATGTACGAATCGGTCCCACCCCCATCCTCGGAGAGCGAGGCCCCGCCCAGGACGCCGATTCCGTTGCCATTGCCGTTGGCATTTCCGGCGGTCGCGTGGACGTCGCGGGCACACTCACATCCGTCGCTTAACACGAGCGAGTCGATGGCCTCGGAGTGACCTTCCATGACGTACCTGTCGTCACCGCCGGCGTCTGCGGCGGCCGAGACTCCGCCCAGCGCCGACGTGCCATACGCCGAGCTCGTGGCCAGACCCGCCATGGCTCCCACGCTCTTCGCAACCGTGGTCCGTGTGGTTGCCCCGGTCCCGGTTACGGATACCGCCGTGCCTCCCAGGCCTGCCAGCCCGTGACTCGTGGCCACGGCCTGGTCGGGGACCGCAGCGAGACTCGCGTCCGGGGGGGAAGACGCGGTGGCCAGTGTCGTCGTGCTGTCCGTTCCGCCGTCGTCTGCGTAGAGGGACACCGCGCCCCCCACGGCGCTGGAGCAGCACTCGGCCCGGGCTCGGCTGGCGTGCAGCACTCCCTGCGCATCTCGGTACGGCACGGGGGCGGCCTCGTCGCGGACGCTGTCGTTGCCGCCACCGGAGTCGATGAACAGCGCCATGGCGGCGATGATCGAGAACCCCTGACCCTGGGCGTGCGTGGCGTTGCTGGGCATCGTGCTGCGGATGTCGTAAGAGTCGTTGCCATATCCATCTGCCAGGATGCCCACGCCGGCCACCGCCGCGCCCTGTCCCAGCAGCTGGGAGTTGGCGGGGTTCTCGGCGGTGATCGAGTACCGGTCGTTTCCGGTGACGTCGACAAGCACCCCGATCCCTCCCGTGCGGGCTGCGCCCTGGGCGCCGGTCATCAGGGTGTCGGTTCCGGCCCGGGTGGCGTACGTGTCGTTGCCGCCGATGTCGATGGTGACCGAGGCCCCGAGGCCGTTGACCAAAGGAGACGCTCCCCCGGCGGAGTTGGCGTGGACGTCATCGCCGCCCAGGTCGATGAGCAGCGGGAAGTCGCCCCTGTACTCGTTGGGGCCCTGCCCGCCGATGCACAGAACGCCGGCCTGCACGGCCACGTCGCACCCCACGCCTTCGGAAGATGCTCTCGCCGTCTGTGCGCGGTGGGACATCAGCTCGGGTAGCGCTGTGTCGATCGCGCCGGCCAGCGTGTACGCCGCCGAGTACAGCGCCTCCCGGTCGACCATGCCTTCGATCTGAGCCTCGAGCGCGGCCGCCCGCTCGACGAGCGCGGGATCCTTCGAGCCGGAGAGCGCCTCGTCGAGCAGCGCGGTGGCCTGCGCGGCCGCGGCTTCGATCTCCGCCGCCGGTGCGAGGATCGAAGCGCGGGCCCGGGCGTCGGTGGCTTCGACCGCGGAGAGGAGGTCCGCGACCGGCCCGGACAGCCCGGGCGCCACCGACGGCGGCGCTGGCGGACGTCCCCATCCGGGCCG
>DASZKM010000070.1:0-2343 GCA_035947055.1 Actinomycetota bacterium | reverse complement strand
TGATGAACAGCGCGCGGTAGACCTCGCGGAGATCCGCGTCGACCTTCCGCGCGGCCCCGATGTTCCCGGACTCGACGAGCTCGACGATCTCGTGGATCCGCTCCCCCACGACGTGGCCGGCGACCGAGACGACGCCGCGCGCGCCGAGCGTCAGGAACGAGAACGTCGCCCAGTCGTCGCCCGAGTACACCTCGAAGCCGTCCGGCGCCTCGGCGACCAGCTGCGCGACGCCGTCGATGTCGCCCGTCGAGTCCTTCACCGCGACGACGTTCTCGACGCGGGTCGCCACGTCGACGATCGTCCCGTGCGCGATCCGGACCGCCGTACGGCCCGGCACGTTATAGAGCATCACGGGAAGCGACGTCGCGCCGGCGACGCGAGAGAAGTGCTCCGCGAGCCCCGCCTGCGGCGGCTTGTTGTAGTAGGGCGCCACGACCAGCACGGCGTCGCAGCCAACCCGCTCGGCTTCCTTGGTCAGGTGAACCGAATGTGCGGTGTCGTAGGTCCCTGTTCCCGCGATTCTCCGCCCCCGGCCCTGGGCCGCCTCGACCGCGGCCCGCCACAGGTCGACCTTCTCCTTGTCGTTGAGCGTCGCGCCCTCCCCGGTCGTCCCGGCCACCACCAGGGAGTCGGACCCCCGCTCGAGCAGCCAGGCCACGAGCTCCTGCGCACGCGGAAGGTCCAGCGAGAGGTCATCCTTGAAAGGGGTCACCATGGCGGTGACCACCGCTCCGAACCTAGGACGGGCCTCGTGGCCGCGCCCAGCTCTACCGGCCATGCCACCTCCTCACCGTCCCGCGCTCGGGACACCTCCGGCCGGCAGCAAGAAGCGCGGGGCCCGGCCAGGCGCCAGTCGGGAGGCCCGCATTGCCTGGCCGGCCCGCCCCCACGCTGCCGGCGAGCCTATCACTACTGCACTCTTTCAACAAGAACCACATGTGGCTCATGTTGAAGGGGTGCCCAGGGAAGCGAACGTGGTGCCCGTGCCACTTCGTCTCCTCGTGGCTCTATGGCTCCGTGTGGCTCCCCCGTCTCAATCTCAAAGCGGACCCCCGGCTATCCTAGCCCAGGCAGAGCTCCCGACTTCGGGCGCGATTGGGCTAACAATCACGAGGAGCAGGCCCGGTGAGGATCTACACCAGGACCGGAGACGACGGGACCACGGGGCTCCTGTACGGTGGCCGCATCTCCAAGGCCGATCCCGCCGCCGAGGCGTATGGAGCCGTGGACGAGACCGTGGCCCAGCTCGGCATGGCCAGGGCCCTGTCCGACGCTCCCCCCGTCAAGGGCATCATCCTGGACCTGCAACGGGAGCTGTTCGTCGTGGGGGCCGACCTGGCCACCAACCCGGACCAGCGCGGCAAGCTCACCCCCGAGGTCTCCCTGGTGACCTCCGCCATGGTCCAGCGCCTGGAAGGGCTGATCGACGAGACCGAGAAGGAGCATCCGCTCCCCGAGGAATTCATCGTCCCCGGTGCCAGCCCCGTCTCGGCGGCTCTCGACGTGGCCCGGGCCACCGCCCGGCGGGCCGAGCGTCGGGCGGTCGAGCTCCGGGACACCGGCCGGGAGACGAACCCCGAGGCCATCCGGTACCTCAACCGCCTGTCGGACCTGCTGTTCGTGCTGGCCCGGTGGCAGGCCGGCGAACCAGAGGAACCGAGCCGGACCCGATAGCGCTAGATTCCCTCGCAGACGAACGAGGGAGGTCCCGCATGAAGGTCCACATCTGGCTCAGGAAGAAGGCCGGGATGTCCGACGAGGAATTCCGTGACTACTGGCTGGCGACCCACGCGCCCATCGCCGGCGAGGGCTACGAGCACCTCCGCGGCTATCAGGTGCACCTGGTGACCAAGGTTCCGGACGGCCAGGAACGACCGTACGACGGCGTCGCCGAGCTGACGTGGGACGACCGAGACGGCTTCAAGGCCGACATGGCCAGCGACGTGGCGGCCAAGAGCACCGAGGACCTGAAGAACTTCACCGACGGGTTCGGTCTGTTGTTCGTCGAGGAGCACGCGATCAAGTGACGGGTTCTCTTTCGGGAAGGCTCGCGCAATGAGATCGCTTGAGCTCCGCCGTCACGCCCCCCGCGATCCCGCCGGCGACCGGCTCTCCGCGGACGGGCAGGCCCTGGCGGAAAAGGTAGGCCGTGATCTGCCGGGCGGGTACGTCGTCGTGTTCACGTCGCCCGCCAGGCGAACCGCCCAGACCGCGGCGTGGTTCCTCCGGGGACTCGGACAGAACCTCCCCGCCGATCACGGGGTCACCGATGCGCTGGCGTCTCCCGCCGAAGACCGGTGGCGGAAGGCGGCCAAGTCCGCGGGCTCGTCGGGGGTCGACGCG
>DASZKM010000069.1:0-6375 GCA_035947055.1 Actinomycetota bacterium | reverse complement strand
CCCCGGGACCGCGCGGTCCCGTGGCCCAGGCTTCGGTGAGCATCTTCTTCCGAGCGGTGGGATCGAGCAGCGAATGGCCGTCGACCGGGAAGCGCGGATCGGGAGTGATCCCCGCGGCGTCCATGATGGTGGGCACGATGTCGATGTTTGCCACCATCCGTCGGTCGGTGTCTCCTGCGGGCAGCCGTCCGGGCCACCTGGCGAAGAACGGGATCTCCATGGCCTGCGTATAGGGCTGGTTCTTGCTGGTCAATCCGTGCTCCGACCAGAAGAATCCGTTGTCGGACAGGAAGAAGGCCAGCGTGTTCTGCTCTCCGGTCAATTCGAGCCGGTCGAAGACCTGTTTCACCAGGTCATCGACCGACAGCAGCGTGCGGAGCTGGCCCTGTCGGTCCAGACGGGCGTCATCCAGCGTGTGCGCCGCGCTACGGACGTACTGTGGCTTGTCGCTCTTATCCGTCTCGAGGACTGCGGGATTGCCGTCCCAGGTCCCCACGTCCGCGTTCTGATACAGCGTCTCGGGGGTCCACGGCCCGTGCGGAGCCCATGGGTTGACGTGCAGGAACCACGGTGACGCGTCCGTCGACTCGAAGTCCTGGATGAGATCGACGGTCAGATCGGCGATCACATCGGTGGAGTAACCGTTCATCGTCTTCACAGCGCCGTCCACGTTGAACTCGGCATCGACGTAGTCCGGCTGCATGACGGCCCACCGGTCGAAATGCGGCGGGTTCTGCGTGATCGGCCAGTTGTTCAGCCACTTCCCCACCAGGGCGGTCTGGTAGCCCCGCTCGTTCAGGTACCGCTGGATCGTGGTGTTGTGGTTCAGAGCGGCCTGGTCCTGGTTGGTCAGCACGTTCGTGTTGTGCGCGAACCGGCCGGTAACGATGGAGGCCCGGGACGGACAGCACACGGGCGTGGTGGCGAAGGCGTTCGGGAACCTGGTGCCCTGCTCCTCGAACAGGCGAAGCGTCTTCGGCATGACCTGCATGGTGTCCGTGGCCCGCTGATCGTCCGTGAGGATGATCAGGATGTTGGGCGCGGCCGGCTGGGCAGACACGGGGCCGGTCGCGGGCGCCCCCGCCAATGCCATGGCCGCGGCCAGGGCGCACAGCAGCAATCTCCGGGAGAGGGGGGACACGCGAGCAACCCTACGAAGAGACCCTGGGACCGTCAAGGAACGTCAGACGGCCCGGCGGACCTTGCCCGCCTTGATGCACTTGGCGCACACGGAGATCCGCTTCGGCGCCCCGTTCACCAGCGCCCTGACGCGCTGGATGTTCGGGTTCCAGCGCCGGTTCGAGCGGCGGTGGGAGTGGCTGACCTTCATCCCGAACCCGGGATGGCGGCCGCAAACCTCGCACACGGATGCCATGGTCAAAGGATGGTAACAGACGCTCGTCAGGCGGTTTGCCGAGACCGGTTGGCGACGACCGTGATGTTCCCGTTCGGGATGATGTGGACGCTCTGCTGCTCGTCGCGGACCACGGTCGTTCGGAGGCTGATCACCTCCACGGTCCCCGCGATCGGCTGGCCTCCCACGCTCACGACAACCTCGTCTCCCACCCCGAACTGGTCCTCGAGGAGGATGAAGAATCCCGAGAAGAAGTCCTTGACCAGGCTCTGGGCGCCGAACCCCAGGGCCACCCCGGCCACTCCGGCCCCGGCGATGAGTGGCGCGAGGTTCAACCCGAACTCCCCCAGGACCAGGAGGATGCTGAGGCTCCACACCGTGATGCTCACCACGTACGAGACCGCCTGGGTCAGCGTGGCCACCCGCCGTACGTCCAGGTCCCGTTCGCCCCGGTCGGCGTCGCGCAACCGCCGTTGCATCCGGCGGACCGCCAGGCGAGCGATCCCCAGGATCACCAGGGCCGTCACGGCGATGGCGCCGATGCGCACGCCGTGGGAGGCCAGCCAGGCCCGGGAGATCGTCGGGACGTGTGACGCGAGGATCGTCATGGCTGCCGATGCAACCCCTTCCGCCTCCCGAACGCCAGCACGAGCAGCACCAGGACCGCCGTGATCACGCCGATCGTGGGGATGACCGGGAAGCGCCGGGCGTCCTCTTCGACGGCCGGTGGCTGCGCTGCTTCGGTTGGAGACGCCGGCGGTGGGGGTGAAGGGGAAGGTTCGACCACGTCCACGGCGACCGCATCCGTGCTCACCAGGTCGACGCCGTCGTCCACCACGGCCCGGACGTCGTACCTGCCCGGTTCGAGCTGGGGGAGCGGAATCTCCAGCCGGGCCCGGCCCTCCTCGGCGGGGATCGCTTCGGTTCGAGTCAGGGGTCCCACGCCGTCGAGCTCCAGCCGCACGTTCGCGTCGTCGGAGAGGGTGACCGCCGCGCGGTATGGCGATCCTGCGGTGGCGGTCGGGGTGGGTCGGAACGCGGTCGCCTCCAGCAGGGGGTCGGGCGGCGGCGAGTGCCGGACCTGGAGACGGCGACCTCCGGTGATCGTCCATGGCGGGGCGGTTTCGCCCACGCCTTCGACCGCGGGTTCGCCGGACGGGACGATCGTGATCTCTCGGAGGCCCTCTGCGGCCAGGACGCGGAACGTCCCCGGCCCCTCGACGGCCTGGGGACGCAGGCCTCCGTAGTACGCCGCCAGGATCTCGTCGTATGCCAGGCCCCGCTTGGCCTTCCCGTAGGCGCCCCACTGCACCATCCCGACGCCGTGCCCCCATCCGCGGCCAACCAGAACGAGGTTCCCGCCTTCCTGCTGGGCCCGGTACCAGTCCGACGGCACGGTCTGAGGGAGCTGGTACCCGTCCGGTTCCTCGGTGGGATATCGGTCGGGAGCCCGGCACGACGCCTGCTCGTTCAGAACGTCACGGAGGTCGTCCTTGGAGAGCGCAGCCCGCCCCGCGCCGGCGAAGGTGATCGTCCCGCCCGAAGCGGTCACCTCCCGGATCGGCCCGCCGCCCCACTGGCCCCCGGCGGCCAGGAACCGGGCCACGTCGTCGAGGGGCATCTCAACGCGCCACCGGGCGACCGGCGACGCGCGGTCATCCGGCTCGGGCACGCCCCGCAGGTAGGGAAGAGGCTCCCCCCCGAATACGTCCTCGTTATCGAAGGTGTGTCCCGGTGACGTGGAGGAGTAGAACGTCACCGCGGGCGCGCCTTCGTAGAGCAGTGCCTGGCCGGCCGTCTCCTCCACGGCCCGGACCCATCGGTCCCCCCACGGCCCGGCCTCGACCTGCATCCCCACGTAGACCTGGCATTCGGTCGTTGCGCACAGGTCGTACTCGGACGAGGGCGATCCCGACTCCAGCCGGCTCAGCGCGTAGGTGCGGGCCGCCACGACCTGGGCCTTGAGAGCCTCCATGGGCCAGTCCCGGGGGACCTCGGCGATCCCCTTCAGGTAGTCCTCGAAGGGCAGCTCGCCGATCAGCGACAGCGACCCGTCCGATGCGCGCAGCACCTCGATGACGCCCCGGTACCGGGCGTGAAGCACCGGCTGGTAGGGGTCGACGCAGGACGACTCCGTGGGCGGGTACTCCCCATGGACCAGGATCGAGCCGCCCGCCGGTGCCGCGATGCGGACCCGCGAAGGCGCGGGCTGGGGGGTCGCGGGCGTTGGCCACAGGAGCGACGTGGCCGTGACCGACATCGCCACCAAGGCGATCGCTCTGCGCATGGAACCCAATGTAGGTGACGCCAGCGGCCGGCTACAGAACCTTTCGGATCTCCCTGCGCAGCAGGTCCTCGGTGATCGTTCCTTGCCATTCGAAGGCCAGCTCCCCCTGCGGCCCGTAGATCAGCGTCACTGGCTGGCCGACGTATCCGAGCCCGTCTCGGATGGCACCTTGCGGATCGAAGACGCTGGGGTATGGCCAGTCGTACTCGAGGATGAATTCCCGAGCCGAGGGCCGGTCGTCCAGGATGTCGATGCCCAGGAACTGGACGCGCCCTTCGTGCTCCCGGGCCACCTCGGCCAGGACCGGCGCCTCCTCCCGGCAGGGTGGGCACCACGACCCCCAGACGTTGACCACCACGGGCGTGCCCCGCAGCTCGATGAGCAGGGCCTGGAACTCACCGAGGTCGTACTGAGGGAGGGCCAAGCGGTCCTCGGGAAGGAGGGTGTCGCCCGAGGAAGCCCGGTACGAGTGCTCCTCTCCCGCGCAGCCTGCCAGCAGAAGGACCGCGGCGACGCTCACCATCACCGATCGGCGCACACTCCGACTGTAGCGCTCGCGGGGCCGGGCCCGGTCCGGGGTGTTAGAAAGGGCCGGATGTCGCCGCTGGCCCTTTCCGCTCCCGTCACGGCCCTGAGCGGCTGGGCCCGCCGCTACATCGACCCCCTTCGGTCGCTCGGGGTGGAGACCGTGGAGGACCTCCTCCATCACTATCCCCGCCGGTACATCGACCGGACGAACGTGGCCAAGATCGGCGACCTGCGTATCGGTCAGGAGGCCACGTTCATCGGCACGGTCCGCAAGGTGGAGCGGGCGTTCACCCGCCGCCGCCAGCAGATCGTCACCGTGAAGGTGTTCGACGGCACCGGATACGTCGACCTGTCCTGGTTCAACCAGGCCTGGCCCGCCCGGCGGCACCGCGAGGGCCAGGAGGTGGCGGTGTTCGGCAAGGTCACCGCGTACCGCGGCCGCCTGCGGGTCCAGAATCCGGCGGTCGAGGTGCTCCGCGGCGGCGGCGACGCCGACCAGGTCCATACCGGCCGGGTCATCCCCGTGCATCCCGCGGGCGAGGGCGTGTCGACGGGCGTGATCCGCCGCCTGGTGTACGACGCGCTCGGGCGTCGGCCCCCTATGCGCGATCCGATACCGGATGACATCCGCGAGCGCGAGAAGGTCGAACCCCTGGACCGGGCCATGGCCCAGATCCATTTCCCCGATGACCTCGACGCGGCGGACCGGGCCCGCCACCGCCTGAAGTTCGACGAGCTCTTCTTCCTGGAATTGGGCGTTGCATTCCGTAAGCACCGGGTCGAGGCCGAGACGCAGGGCGTGGCTCACGACCTGTCGGGAGATCTGGCGAACCGATTCGTCGACGCCCTGCCCTTCCAGGCCACGGCGGCGCAGGGCCGGGTCATGGAGGAGATCGCCAAGGACATGGCCACCGGCCGGCCGATGAACCGCCTGCTGCAAGGCGACGTGGGATCGGGGAAGACCATCGTGGCCCTGTACGCGGCGATGATCGCCGTGCAGTCCGGGCACCAGGCCGCGGTGATGGCTCCGACCGAGGTCCTGGCCGGCCAGCACCTGCTGAGCGTGGAGCGGTTCCTGACTGCGATCGGGGGGCGCCGCCTGCAGGGGAACGAGCCGCAGCCCTCGCTCCTCACGCCGGCCGACCACGAGGGGCCCACGTACGCCCTGCTCACCGCGGCGGTGACGGGGAAGGAACGCGATCGGATCCTGGATGCCGTCTCTTCCGGGGAGCTGGACGTGCTGGTGGGCACCCACGCGCTGGTCCAGGAGAAGGTGGCCTTCCACGACCTGTCACTGGCGGTGATCGACGAGCAGCACCGGTTCGGCCTCCACCAGCGCATCGCCCTGAAGGAGAAGGGGGTCTCGCCGGACGTCCTGATCATGACGGCCACGCCGATCCCCCGGACCCTGGCCCTGACGTACTACGGCGATCTCGATGTGTCGGTGGTGGATGAGCTTCCCGCCGGGCGCCGCCCGGTGAAGACCAGCCTGGCCCGAACCACCGCCCAACGGCGGAAGGCGTACGACCTGGTCCGCCAGCAGGTGACCGCCGGCCGCCAGGGTTTCGTGGTGTGCGCGGCCATCGACGAGGCCAACCGACTGGAGGTCCGGGCCGCCGAGAAGGAGGCCGAGCGTCTGGCGAAGGAGGTGTTCCCCGACCTCCGCCTCACGCTGCTGCACGGGCGGATGCGGCCCAAGGAGAAGGAGGAGCGGATGGAAGCCTTCCGCAGCGGGGAGGCAGATGTCCTGATCTCCACCACGGTGATCGAGGTGGGCGTCGACGTGCCGAACGCCACCGTGATGCTGGTGGAGAACGCGGAGCGCTTCGGCCTGGCGCAGCTCCATCAGCTCCGCGGTCGCATCGGCCGGGCCGAGCACGACTCCTTCTGTGTGCTGTTCGACGAGTCGGACCGTGAGAACGAGGACGCGCGTGCTCGCCTGGAGGCCATGGTTCGAACCACCGACGGGTTCGAGCTGGCCGACGAGGACCTCCGGCTCCGGGGGGAGGGGACGCTGTTCGACATCCGGCAGTCGGGGTTGCCCGACCTTCGTCTGGCCCGGCTGGCGGAGGACACGGACCTGGTCCGCCGGGCCCGGGAGATCGCCTTCGGGGTGATCGAGCGAGATCCCGAGCTGAAGCGGCATCCCGACCTCCGGCGGGAGCTGGAACGGCGGTTCGCGGACTCCATCGACTGGCTGTTCCAC
>DASZKM010000068.1:0-4441 GCA_035947055.1 Actinomycetota bacterium | reverse complement strand
GAAGGAGTTCGCCAAGCGCAATCCCGGCTCCGCCTACGTGATCGACCGGCGGTCCGAGGAGGGCGACTCCGAGTCCTAGACCCGCTCCTGCCCAAACCGGGTCCTATCGGGCCCCACGGTGGTCCTATACTGGGGCCGAATCGTCTTCGGGGCGGGGTGGAAATCCCCACCGGCGGTGAGAGTCCGCAACCCCTCGGGAGCCACTCGGGGGTGGACCCGGTGAAACTCCGGGACCGACGGTCACAGTCCGGATGGGAGAAGGCGAGGCGGCCGACCGTCGGCCTGGCCTGCGCGCATCCCCTCCGTCCCGTACGAGGCTCATGGACGACGTCTGGATGCGCAGGGCGCTGGAGCTGGCGGCTCGGGGGACGGGCCTGGCATCGCCGAACCCACTGGTGGGCGCGGTCGTGGTCCGCGACGGCCGGGCCGTGGGGGAGGGGTGGCACGAAGGTCCCGGCCGTCCCCACGCTGAGATCGTGGCTCTGGATGCCGCCGGCGATCTGGCCCGCGGCGCCACCTTGTTCGTCACGCTGGAGCCCTGTTCCCATCAGGGACGAACGCCGCCGTGCGCGCCCCGGGTCGTTGGGTCGGGTGTGGTGCGGGTCGTCGCCGCCATGCGCGATCCCAACCCGGTCGTCGACGGGCGCGGTCTGGCGGCGCTGCGAGAGGCCGGCATCGACGTGGCGGTGGGGGTTGAGGAAACCGACGCCCTCCGTCTGAACGAGCCGTTCGTCAAGCACCTCCGCACCGGTCTCCCGTTCGTGACCCTGAAGATGGCCGCCTCGCTGGACGGCAAGGTCGCCGCGCGCGACGGCTCCTCCAGGTGGATCAGCGGCGAGGAGGCCCGGGCCGAGGTTCACCGGATGCGCGCCGCTTCCGACGCGGTGATGGTCGGCGCCGGCACCGCGGTCCTGGACGACCCGGCGCTGACCGTCCGCGATCCCCGGTACCCGGGGCGCGCGCCGCTTCGGGTGGTGGTCGACGGGCGAGGGATCGTGCCCGAGACCAAGCGCGTGTTCACGGACGGCAGCGCCCCGACCCTGGTGGCCACGACACACGCCGCACCGGCTCGCCGCCGCCGGGCCTGGGAGGGGGCGGGCGCCGAGGTGCTCGTCCTTCCCGGCGCCGGCGCCTCGCTGATCCCCCTGGACGCCTTACTCGCGGAGCTGGGGAAGCGGGACGTTCAGCGCCTGCTCATCGAGGGCGGTCCCACCCTGGCATGGGAAGCCGTTCACAGCGGGCTGGTGGACGAAGTGGTGCTGTTCTTCGCCCCCATGCTGGTGGGTGGCGAAGAGGCGCCGAGCATCCTGATGGGGGGAGGCATCCCCACGATCGCCGAGCCGATGAACCTGCAGATCCAAGAGGTCTCGCGGCTCGGTCCGGACCTGAAGGTGGTGGCTCGTGTTCACGGGGATCGTTGAGGAGCGGGGAACGGTGCGGACCCTGGAAGCCACCGGGGATGGCGGCCTGCTCGTCGTGGGGTGCGGGAAGGTCGCCGAGGACTCCGCTCCCGGCGCATCGGTCTCGGTGAACGGCGCGTGTCTCACCGTGCGCGATCGGAACGACGGAACGCTGAGCTTCGACCTGTCGCCGGAGACCCTCGACCGGACCACGCTGGGCGCCCTCCGCCCGGACGATCCCGTGAACCTGGAGCGTCCCGTCACCCTGCTCACCCGATTGGGCGGGCACCTGGTCCAGGGTCACGTCGATGGGGTGGGGACCGTAGAACGGGTAGATGCCGCGGGCTCGGGCACCGACCTACGGATCGCGATCCCCGACATCCAGCGGCGGTACGTCATCGAAAAGGGATCGGTGGCTGTCGACGGCGTGAGCCTGACGGTGACGGGGGTCGATGACCGCGGGTTCACGGTGTCGCTCGTGCCGCACACGCTTGCGGTGACCACGCTGGGAGGTGTCCGGAGGGGTGACCGGGTGAACATCGAGGTGGACGTCCTGGCCAAGTACGTGGAGGCGGTGACGGGACGATGAGCGACGAAGCGCGCGAAGCGACGGCCCCGCCGGCCGGCGAGTCCCCCACGCCGTTCGCCCCGATCGAAGACGCCGTCGACGAGATCCGCCGGGGGCGGATCGTCATCGTGGTGGACGACGCCGACCGTGAGAACGAGGGCGACTTCGTGATGGCCGCGGAGCGGGTCACCCCCGAGGCCGTGAACTTCATGGCCACCCACGGGCGCGGGCTGGTGTGCTCGCCGTGCGCGGGGTGGCGCCTGGACCAGCTGCGGATCCCGCTGATGGTGGGATCGAACGAGGGATCGCACGAGACGGCATTCGCGGTGACCATCGATCTCCGGGCCGGAACCACCACAGGGACCAGCGCCCACGACCGGGCGGCCACCATCCGCGCCGTAGCCGACCCGGAAACCAAGCGCGAGGACTTCCGCATGCCGGGCCACGTCTTCCCCCTTCGGGCCGTGGAGGGAGGCGTGCTGCGGAGGGCCGGACACACGGAAGCCGCGGTCGACCTGGCCAAGCTGGCCGGGCTGTTCCCGGCCGGGGTGATCTGCGAGATCATGCACCCCGACGGCACCATGGCCCGCCTCCCGGAGCTCGTGCGGGTGGCCCGGGAGCACGACCTCAAGATCATCTCCATCGCCGACCTCATCGAGTATCGGAGGCGGCAGGAACGGCTGGTCCGCAAGGTGGCCGAGGCCACCATCCCCACGCTGTACGGCGAGTTCCGGGCCCTGGCCTACGAGAGCCTCGTGGACGGCCGCGTCCACGTGGCCATGGTCATGGGCGACGTGGGAGAGGGGCGCGACATCCTGGTCCGGGTGCATTCGGAGTGCCTGACCGGCGACGTGTTCCATTCGTTGCGCTGTGACTGCGGGACCCAGCTGGACGACGCGCTGGGCAAGATCGGGGCCAGCGGCCGAGGCGTCCTGCTGTACATCCGAGGCCACGAGGGCCGGGCCATCGGCCTGACCCACAAGCTGCGGGCGTACCGGCTGCAAGAGGAAGGACGGGATACGGTTGAGGCCAACCGGGAGCTGGGGTTCGAGCCCGATCCTCGCGACTACGGTATCGGGGCGCAGATCCTGTTCGACGTCGGGGTGCGGAGCATGCGGTTGCTGACCAACAACCCGGCCAAGCGGGCGGGGCTGGACGGCTATGGACTCTCGATCGTGGAGCGCGTGCCACTGGAGACCAAGCCCACGGATCAGAACCTTCCCTATCTGCGGGCCAAGCGGGAGAAGCTCGGGCACCTCCTGTCGAACCTGGAGGCCGGCTCTGCGGGTGGGCCCGAAAGGGAGGAGCGGTCGTGAGGACGCGAGGGTCTGCGGGCGGGGCGGAAGGCGGGCTGGAGGGCCGCGGCCGGCGGTTCGCCGTGGCAGCGTCGCGGTTCAACGACGTGGTGACCTCCCGGCTCGTGGACGGTGCGCTGGCCGCCCTGCGCCGCCACGGCGTCGCCGAGGACGACATCGACGTGGCGTGGACGCCGGGGGCGTTCGAGCTGCCGGTGGTGGCGCTTCGTCTGGCCCGTTCCGATCAGTTCGACGCGGTGATCTGCCTTGGCGCGGTGATCCGGGGGGAAACCATGCACTTCGATCTGGTGGCCCAGCAGGCCGCGGAAGGGATCCAGCGAGCCGCCCTGGAGACGGGGGTGCCGTGCATCTTCGGGGTCCTGGCCACCGAGACGCTGGAGCAGGCCCTCGACCGCGCGGGTGGCAAGCACGGCAACAAGGGATGGGAAGCGGCCACCGCTGCCCTGGAGATGGCCGGATTGATGGACGAGCTTCCCAAGCAGGAGGGATGACGCCGTGATCGTGGAAAAGCCCTGGGGGAAGGTCTCGACCTACGCGCTCAACCAGCCCTCATCGGTGCGGGTGATCACCGTGGAGCCCGCCCACACCACCAGCGAGCACTACCACCAGCTGCGCGACGAGATGTGGGTGGTCCTCGATGCGGGCCTGCGCGTTCAGATCGGCAACCGGGTGGTCGATGCGGCGCCCGGGGACGAGTTCGTGGTTCCGGCGGAGGAGCCCCACCGGATCACGAACACCGCCGATCGACGGGGCCGAGTGTTGGAGATCGCCCACGGCTACACCACCGAGGACGACACGTTTCGGTTGCAGGACGACTACGGCCGGCCGCTCGAGCCCCGCTGGTAGGCCAGCCGGCGCGGCGCGGCCACGATCACAGGGGTGGACTCTTCCGGAACGATCACCGTTGGCTCTTCGACACGAAGCGCCGGCTGCGGGGTCTCGCTGGTGTAGATCTGGCCCTGCAGGAACAGCTCCTCGAACACGGGAACCAGCGCAGGGTCGAACTGTGAACCGGCGCCCTTGCGGACGTAGGCCATGACCTCGTCCGCGGGAGTCGGATGGCTCCGGTACGGGCGTCGGCACGTCAGCGCCTCGAACACGTCGACCAGTGCGACGATCCTTCCCACGAGGGGGATCTCCTCGCCGGCCAGGCGGTT
>DASZKM010000067.1:0-9980 GCA_035947055.1 Actinomycetota bacterium | reverse complement strand
CCTGTACATGATCCAGCTCTCGGGAGGCGCTTCGGTGCAGGGATACGTCGATCCCGGAGCGGCTGGGGAGAACGAGCTCCACTTCACGTTCTTCGATCCCGCGGGCGGCGAGCTTCCGGTCGAGGCCGCGACGATGGACGCCGTTCCGGGGAAGGGCGAAGCCCGTACGCTGGACGTCCGCCGGCTCGGCCCGGGTCACTTCGTGGCCGGCGTCGAGCTGGACGCCGGACCATGGCGATTCTCGGTGGAGGCCACCGCCGAGGACGGAGCCGCGCTGTCGGCAGAATTCGAGGAGGAGATCGAAGGATGAAATGGCTCAGGGTGAGCGTGAGTTTGGTCGTGCTGCTCTCGCTGGCGGCGTGCGGGGGAGAGGGTGACGGGGGGCCCGCACCGCAGCCGACGGCGGCGGAACGGCCGACGTCCACGGGGGAGATCGCCATCGTCGAGCCGAAGCCCGGTGCAACCGTCGATGCCGACGACGTCACGGTCCGCCTGGACCTCACCGGAGCGACCGTGGTCGAGGAGGTGTCGCAGAACCTCGAGCCGGACAAGGGGCACATCCATCTGGTGCTCGACGGCCAGACCCTCACGCTTCTGGGGAGCCTGGAGGAGAGCCTCAACGAGTTCACGGAGGGGCCGCTGGAGCCAGGACCGCATCTGCTGGAGGCAGAGTTCGTAGCCGCCGACCACGGCCCGTTCAGCCCTCGCGTGATCTCCACGGTCTCGTTCACCGCGCGATGAGCGCCGCGATCTCTTCCCGGGCCAACGCTGATCGAGCACTCGATCAGGAGCGGCACGCCATCGGGTGGGTGCTGGCCTTGGGCATGGCGGGGCTGTTCACCTCGCCGGCCGGCATGGCAGGCCTGGCCGTCACCGTTCCGATCGGGATCCTGGCCATCGCGCTTCCCGCGGCCGGATCCGGCGAGAGAAGTCGTGCGTTGTGGATGGCCGCTACGGCCCTGGGCATCGCCGCGTTCTGGACGGCCGGCCGCTTCGCCCCCCTGCCCGCGCTTCCCCTCGGGACCTCGACGGTGGCCGTGATCATCGTCGCCGCGGTGGCGGAGGAAGCGTTCTTCCGCCGCCTGGCGTTCTCGTGGTTCAGCAGGTGGGGGGATCTGGCGGCCATCGCCCTGACTTCGATCGCGTTCGCCATCGTCCACGTGCCGGCGTACGGCATCGCCGCACTCCCCATCGATCTGGCCGCCGGGCTCCTGTTCGGCTGGCAGCGGTGGGCCACGGGGAGCTGGCTCGCCGCGGCGGTGACCCACGCCGCGGCCAATCTCCTCCAGGCCATATGAGCGAGGTTCGCCTCCCTTCCGCGCTGCGCCGCCTCCTGTGGGGGCTCGGCGCCGCTGCCGCGTACGTCGCGGTGGTGTGGACGGCCAGCGTGCAGGGAGGGATGCCCGTCCGCCTCCTGTTCGACGGGCCCCACCCGCAGCAGCCGTACAACTTCGTGGACCCACCAACGGATCTGGCCGCCAGGAACCTCCCCGCCCAGCCCGGCGAGGCGACGTTCGGTCTTCTATCGAAAGGTGTCATCGCCGGCGGAAGCGTTTCCACGGGGGACGGCCAGGCCGGCCTCACGTTCCCGGCCCAGACGTTCGCCGCCCGGCCCGGACAGGAAGTCGTGGTCACCATCACGCCCCAGGATCCGCTGAGCGTGGGCCCACCTCCGGACGGGCTGGCGTTCGACGGCAACGCGTACACGGTCCGCGCCGAGTATCGCCCCTCGGGCCAGGAGGCCTCACCGGAGCGGGAAGTCACGGCGCTGCTGCGGTATCCGGTCCGTGCGAACACCCTGCTCCGGTGGGACGGGAGCGGGTGGTCCAGGCTGGAGAGCACCAACGTGCCCGCCACGCTGCAGGTGTACGCCAACACGGATCAGCTGGGGACGTTCGTGGCCGCCGGCCCGCCGCCGCCCGGTGGTCAGACGAACTGGATCGTGTTCATACCTCTGGCGGCTATCGCGCTGGCAGCCATCGCGGGGTTCAGGGCCCGCCGCCGGCAGCGCACCAAATGGACCCGGCAAGGAACGCGGCGAGGGGCGCGCTGATACGAAGGTTGGTCCTGGGGGGCCGGCCCTAGAATGAGCCGCATGGCCGAGCAGCATTACTACGGTGGCCAGGCCGTCCTGGAGGGCGTGATGATGCGCGGCCGCGACCACTGGGCGGTTGCCGTGCGCAAGCCCGACCGGGACGTGCATCTCGAGGGCCACGACATCGACTCCATCGCCAAGCGGTTCCGGTTCCTGCGGTGGCCGGGCCTTCGCGG
Source organism: Actinomycetota bacterium (assembly GCA_035947055.1). Taxonomy (GTDB): domain Bacteria; phylum Actinomycetota; class UBA4738; order UBA4738; family CALAEC01; genus DASZKM01. Next base: position 7,709 of record DASZKM010000067.1, on the reverse strand, counting down.
CGTGATCGCCCTGGGCCAGGCCCTGTCGATCGGGGTCAAGGCCCTGACCATCTCGGCGAACCAGTCCGCGGAGGAAGAGGCGAAGCTCACCCCCCGGCAGATGGCGTTCTCGCTGACCATCGCCATGGTCATCTTCATCGGGGTGTTCGTGGTGTTCCCCGCCGTGGTCTCCAACTTCGCCAAGAACCGCGTTCCCTCGGGGATCCTGCTGAACGTGGCCGAGGGAGTGTTCCGGGTCCTGCTCTTCCTGGGATACCTGTGGCTCATCGGCCGGATGAAAGAGATCCGCCGCGTGTTCCAGTACCACGGCGCGGAGCACAAGACCATCGCCGCGTTCGAGAACGGCGCCCCCCTGGAGCCGGACTCGATCGACCGGTTCTCCACGCTCCACGTTCGCTGCGGAACGAATTTCCTGCTGATCGTGATGATCCTGACGATCTTCGTCTTCGCCCTGTTCGGCACGCCGTCGCTGGCGTGGCGGATCGGCTCGCGCCTCCTGGCCATCCCCTTGATCGCCGGGCTGGCCTTCGAGCTGCTTCGGCTGGGCGCCCGGTTCTATCGCTCGCCGGTCATGCGGGCGCTGATGGCACCCGGGCTATGGCTTCAGAAGATCACCACGAAACCGCCCGCCCCGGACCAGATCGAGGTAGCCATGGCGGCGTTCGGAAAGGTTCGGGAGATGGAAGAGGCCGCCGGCTCGGCGACCTCTTCCTCCGCTCGCCCCTAGGCGGGGTCCACTCGTCTCAGGTGCGAGTGCTCTAGTCCTCGAACGTGGGCGACGGGCTGGGCGACACGCAGTGCGGGTTCTTCTCCGGCGCCTTCCCTTGAGACACAACGCACGCGGTCGGCGTCGGATCGTGGCCCGGACGGTGGTGGGCGATGGCCAGGCCAATCATCAACGCGACGTACACTACCGTCACCAGTGACGCCACCAGGATTTTGGCATTGCGACGCAGCGGTCGAACCATCGAAGTAACCCCCTTTGGTTGCGGGCCCGCCGTCCGGCGGTCACCCTTCCCATTTTTCGTTCCCGCGCACTAAGAGTGATACCCGCTGTTTGGTCGGCCAAACCCCCTAAGTCGCTTGATCCAGGCGAAGCCCAGACTGAGAACGTGCTCTAGGCGACGCTACTGACCCTGCGGCCACCGCGATCCACAGCGAGCCGAGCACGAAGTAGTAGTAGTTGGCGAAGGCCGAACGATTGAACGCAAAGAACAACGCCAGGACCAGGGCACCTCCGGCGCCGAAGCCGCTCGCCGTTCGAGGTGCCCGAAGGAGCACCAGGGCCACCGCGCCAGCGGCGATCAGCCATCCGATCCAGCTCGGAGGAACATCGCCGGTCAGGCGGGACCACAGCGAGAGAAAGGTCAGGCCCTCCTCCCGGAACGGCAGCCGGGCCTGGACCGTGAAGAGGTCGTACAGGAAGGCTCGCGGGCCCCACAGGAAGAACGGAAGGGTGACGGCCAGCGCGACGCCGAGCGCTCTGGCCAGCTCCTTCACCGCCTCGCGCATCGAGGTGGTCCGGCGCAGCAGGACGACAAGAGGAAGGAACCACACCGCGTACTGCTTGGAGGCCACCAGCGCTCCGGCCATGTACGGGCTAAACGCCCACCGACGGACGGCGGCGAACGACACCGCCGCCAGGAGCATGAGCATCAGCGGCTCCGTCCAGCCCTGCTCGATGATGAAGAAGGTCCTCGGAGTGAACAGGAACAGGGTCGCAGCGGCCGTGGCGACGCGTCCGGGGCGTGCGCCGGCGATGAGCGCCCCGGCGATCGCCCCCGCCACCAGGTGGGCGTACCGGAAGTCCCCGGCCACCAGCTTGCCCGGAGCGGACAGGAGCAGGCTGAGGGGTGGGTACTGGAAGCCGAATTGGACCCGGCCGTCCTGGACCATCCCAGGTCCGTAGAACCGTTCGTGGCCGTAGATGTTCGGGAACGTGATCTCGTAGGGATTCCTCCCCGCCACAAGGGCATCGATCGAGTCCTGGTGCACGACGTGCACGTCGATCGGGGGGTCGGGGCTGGAACGGATGATCCACACCCCTGCCAGGAGGTAGATGACGATGAGAAGCGGGAACAGGATCCGGGCCAGCGACCTGGCGCCGAAGATCGCTCCCAGCGACACGATGGCGGTCCCGGCCATCACCCACCCGAAGGCGTCGAGCTCTGCCGCTGTTGCCTCGGTGAGGTAGATGGCGGGCACGGTCGTCACCAGCTGGGCGAACTGAGCGGCGAGACCCACGCCGAGGATGACCCACAGAGGGCGATCGCCGAACCTCTCCACGGGCCCGGGGAACAACACGGCCACACCCAGGACGAGCAGGGAAACCGCCAGCCACGCGATCGCTTCGGGCGCGAAGTGGCCTTCGGCCACCTGGATGGCGCGGCCCAGCGTCAGCGCGGCGATCGCGCACCCAAGAAGGAAACCGACCGAGTCACGTCCCTGATCCGCGATTCCCTTGTCCCGAAGCACGTCTCCGACCCGCTCGCTCACATCCCTCCCCTACACTCCTCGCGTGGCGAGGGGACGATACCTGCTGCTCCTGGGCTTGGCCTTCGCGCTCACCCGAGGGTTTCTGTTCTGGTCAGCTCACTGGGACATCAATCTCGCCAACAGCGCCGACATCGGGATCTACGAGAGTTGGGCCCAGCAGCTGCAGGACGCGAACCTCGCACCCTACGCGGGAATCGCGATCGAGTACCCGCCCGGCGTCCTTCCCGCCGTGGTCTTCCCCGAGATGCTCAAGGGAAGCCAGGGGAGCTACCTGGAGCCGTTCATCCTCATCATGCTGGCCGTGGACATCGCCGCGTTCGCCGGCCTCGTCTTGGCCTCTCGCCGAGTCGGAAGAAGGGCCCCGCCGTGGTTCTGGATCGCGGCCACCACGTTGCTGGGACCGATCATCTATCTGCGGCTCGATCTGGTGCCGGCGGCCGCCACGATCTGGTTCGCCGAGCGGTTGGCGGCAGGTTCCTGGGGAGGGGCCGGCGGGTGGCTCGGCTTCGGAACGCTGGCCAAGGTGTATCCGGGGTTCCTGCTGCCCGCCGCGCTGGTGGCGTCACCGAACAGGAAGCGGTTCCTGCTGGCTGCGGCCGCGGTGGTGGGATTGCTGCTGCTGCCGTTCGTGGGCGCGCTCCCGGATCTTTGGCGGAGCGTGTTCTCGTTCCACGCTGGACGGGGGATCCAGGCCGAAAGCACGTGGGGTCTGGTCTTCACGATCTCGTCTCGGCTCCAGGGATTCCTGGTGATCGACCTGACGTTCGGCGCCGTTCACATCGGCTCGTCGGCGGCGGCCATCACCAAGCTCACCAGCCTGATCCTCACGGTGGGAGTGGTCGGGTTCGGCACCTGGGTCGCCGCACGCCTCCCTCGCGGGGAACCCGCTCCCCTTACCCAGCTGCTGTTCGGCATGCTTGCGCTGCTGCTGGCCTTCGGGACGGTGTTCTCGCCGCAGTTCGTGCTGTGGCTGATCGCGCTGGCCGCCGGGGCGCTTTGCTTCTCGCGGATCAGCTGGCCGCTCGCCTTGGTGCTGCCGGTCGCGGCGCTGACCCATGCTTCGTTCCTTCAGCTGGCGAAGATCGTCACCGCCGACTACGCGCTCACGCTGCCCCTCTTGGTCCGGAACACCCTGGTATTCGCGGCTGGGATGGGGGCGCTGTTCGGCCTGCAGTGGACCCGGGCCCCCTCGCGGTTGGGAAACCCTTTCCGGCGGTTGCGGGACCGGTTGCCGTTCCCGCCCCGAAGCGAGACCGGATAATGGTTCCGACATGCAGGAACGGCTCGATGAGATCGAGGCTCGATACGACGAGCTGACCCGCCAGCTCTCCCAGCCCGACGTTGCGTCGGACCAGAACCGGCTGCGTGACCTGGGCCGGAAGCACCGGGAGCTGGAGGAGATCGTGGGGGCCCACCGCGAGTACCGAAAGGCCCTGGCCGATGCCGAGGAGGCCCGCCGGCTCGCCCGGGACGAGAGCGATCCTGAGACCGAGGCGTTCTTCCGGCAGGAGACCGAGGAGGCGGCGGAGCGGGCCCGGAAGCTCGAAGCGCGCCTCGAGCTCCTCCTCCTGCCCAAGGATCCCAATGACGAGAAGAACGTCATCATCGAGATCCGGGCCGGGACCGGCGGCAACGAGGCCGCGCTCTTCGCCGGCGACCTGCTGATGATGTACCGGCGGTACGCCGAGCGGCGCCGGTGGAAGACCGACGTCCTCTCCTCGAGTCCGTCCGAGGTCGGCGGGTTCAAGGAAGTGGCGCTCGAGGTCCGGGGCGATCGCGCGTACTCGCGGCTGAAGCACGAGGCGGGGGTGCATCGCGTCCAGCGGATCCCGGAGACGGAGTCGGGGGGCCGCATCCATACCTCCACCGCCACGGTGGCCGTGCTCCCGGAGGCCGAGGACGTCGACGTTCAGGTTCGTCCCGAGGACATCGACATCGACGTGTTCCGCTCCTCCGGCCCCGGCGGACAGTCCGTCAACACCACCGACTCGGCGGTGCGGGTGACGCACAAACCGACCGGCATCGTGATCGCGGTGCAAGAGGAGCGGTCGCAGCTGCAGAACCGGGAGAAGGCGATGCGGTACCTGCGCTCTCGGCTGCTGAAGCTCGAGCAGGAACGGCAGCAGCAGGAGGAGGCCGCGGCCCGCCGGGCCCAGGTGGGGACCGGCGAGCGGGCCGAGAAGATCCGCACGTACAACTACCCGCAGAGCCGGGTCACCGACCACCGGATCGGTCTGACGTCGCACCGGCTCCCCCAGATCCTGGAAGGCGAGCTCGACGAGTTCGTCGAGGCGCTGGCGGCGCAGGAACGCTCCGATCAGCTCGGCGAGGGCTGACCCGCGGATGCCCGCCCGCCCCGTTCAAGCGGTCGTCGCCCTGATCCTGCTCGTGGGGTGCAGCCAGGCGGCGGCCCCCGAGGAGCTTCGGTACCCCACCGACTTCTCCGCGGCCGACCTGGCCCGGATCGTCCTCCAGCCCGGTGAGGCGCCGCCCGGCACGGACTTCGTCGAGCAGTCCTCGGGGCCGTTCGCGCTGGAGGAGTTCTGGCCGTCGACGTGCTGTCCCGTGCAGCAGGAGGCGTTCGGCGACGCCGGGTTCAGCTCCGCGTACGGGACCATCTTCGAGAAACCAGGTCACTCCGGTGACCCGATCGACGCCCGCCCGGGGGTGGAGGTGGCCAGCTCACAGGCCGCGCTGTTCCTCGACGACGCCGGAGCGTCCGAGGCCATGCTGGCGTGGATCGACTACCACGCGGCCCCCGAGCTGGGTCCGGCTCCCACCGAGGGGCTGGGGGAGGAGTCGGCGGGGTTCGTGGGGAACCCCAACGCCCCGGCCGAGACCCTGATCCTGTACTTCTGGCGGATCGGCCCGCTGGTGCTCAACCTCAGGGTGTCCGGAGGCGCGGGTTCGATCGGCGTGGACGACGTGCGTGCCCTGGCCGATCGGATGAACGCCCGGGCCGCGGAAGCGTAGGGGAGCCGGGTCCGATGAGGCCGGCACAGGTCGTGGCACGGAGCGCCGAGTACCTCCAGCGCCACGACGTCGAGCGGCCTCGGGAGACGGCCGAGGCCCTCCTGATGTATTTCCTGGGCACGGACCGCGCCGGGCTGTACGCGCGAGGCGAGGGGCTGGATTCGAAGACGGCCCGCCTGTTCGGACGAGCGCTGTGCCAGCGGTGCCACGGCGTGCCCCTCCAGTACCTCACCGGAGAGCAGCAGTTCTTCGACCTGGTTCTCGGCGTGGCGCCCGGAGTGTTCGTTCCTCGGCCGGAGACCGAGGTCCTGGTGGAGAAGACGCTGGAGGTGCTGCCCGAGGACGGCGCCCCGGTCGTGATCGATGTGGGTACCGGGACCGGCGCCGTGGCTCTGGCGGTCAAGCGGTTCCGCCCGGATGCCCGACTGATCGCCACGGACGTCTCCGACGACGCGGTCCGGGTGGCCCGGGCCAACGCGTCCCGCCACGGCCTGGACGTGGACGTCTTCCAGGGCGACCTCCTGTCCCCGGTTCCCGGCGACGTTCGCGCCGACGTGGTGGTCAGCAACCCCCCCTACGTGACCAAGGAGGAGTACGAGTCGCTGCCCATCGAGGTCCGGGCCGAGCCCGATGAAGCGTTGCTGGGTGGGACCGACGTCCATGCCCGGCTGGCCGCGGAGGTGCCGTCCCGGTTGCGGCCCGATGGTTGGCTGGTGATGGAGATCGGCGCGGCGCAGGGCGAAGAGGTGCGACGGATCCTGTCCGAGCACCTGGACGAGGTGGAAGTGCTCGAGGACCTGGCGGGCCGGGACCGCGTGGTTCGGGGACGCGCTCGCCCGTGAGCGAGCGCTTCGACCTGCGGGAACCGAACGAGGCGGCCCTGTCCGCGGCGGAACGGGCCCTGGGTCGCGGCGAGCTGGTCGTGCTGCCCACCGACACCGTGTATGGGGTCGCCGCCCGGCCGGACGCGGAGGGTGCCACCGACCGGCTGTTCGCCGCGAAGCGGAGGCCCCGGGACCTGACGCTCCCGGTGCTCGTGGCCGATACCGACGACGCAGAGCGGATCGCTCGGTTCGATGGACGGGCCCGCGCGCTGGCCGAGCGGTTCTGGCCAGGGGCGCTCACGATGGTCCTCCCTCGCACGGAAGCGTCCCTGCCCTGGATGCTGGGCGACGAACGGGACACGGTGGGGATCAGGCTTCCGGCGGACGACATCGCTCGGGCCCTGCTGACCCGAACCGGTCCGCTCGCGGTGACCAGCGCCAACGTCTCGGGAGAACCCACCCCGGCGACGTGCGAGGGTGTCGAGGCGGCGTTCGGCCAGGCCGTCGCGGTGTACCTCTGTTCGGGAACAGCGCCGGGCGGGCGAGCTTCCACGGTGGTCGATCTCACCGGAGCGGAGCCGGTCGTCCTTCGCCGGGGCCCCATCTCCCCGCAGGCCATCCTGGACACCGCAGCAGGCGATACACCGTAGGCGCGTCCACTCCCGGCCGCCGGTAGACTGCCGCTCGTGCTCCGTGTCCTCTTCGTGTGCACCGGCAACATCTGTCGCTCTCCGATGGCCCATGGCTTCCTGGCACAGCGCTCCGCCCGGCTGTTCGACGGCGCGATCCAGGTCCGCTCGGCGGGGACGTGGGCGCGGTCCGGTTCGTCGCCCGTCGACGATGCGGTCCGCTCCGCTGCGGCGCGCGGCGCGGACATCGCCGGACTCCGTTCCACGCCGTTCGCTCCGAGCCTCGCCCGTTGGGCCGATCTGGTGGTGGCCATGACCGCGGAACAGCGCGAGGAGATCCTGGAGCAAGCGCCGGAAGCCGCCCAGAAGACGTTCACGCTCAAGGGGTTGGTGGCGGTACTGGAGTCGCTTCCTCCGCCGGTTGCCCGCGCGTCGCGCGACAGCATCCTCGACCGCGTGGCCGCGGCCGCCGAGCTCCGGGCGTCGGGCCGGGCGGCCGCACCGGTGGACGAGGATGTCGCCGACCCGCTGGGTCTTCCGCCCGGCGTGTTCGACGACGTGGCCTCGGAGATCGCGGACCTTACCGACCGTCTCCTGCACGGTCTGGCAGTGACCGATCGGTCGCCGGTTCGGGAGGCGTAGGCCGGGGTGCGGGTGGCGATCGGCGCCGACCACGCCGGATACGTGTTGAAGGAGGACCTCAAGGGGTTCCTCGAGGGACAGGGCCACGAGGTGGCCGACGTGGGAACGGACTCCGAGGAACCAACGGACTACCCGCCGATCTGCG
>DASZKM010000066.1:0-6325 GCA_035947055.1 Actinomycetota bacterium | reverse complement strand
CCGCCGGGACCCTCGCCTCCCGCTCGACCAGCGAGGCCACGATCACCACCTCGTACGGGGAGAGCCCCAGCTTCTCGGCGGCCTGCCACGGCAGACCGTCCGCTTCCAGCTCGAACTGCTGCAGGAGGCGGTCGATGACGTGGTCGGCATCGGCCTCGGGCGGGAACTCGTACGTCTTGGGAAACAGGAACCCTTCGACGGTACCGGTCCCCGGCGGAAGGTACGGCGGCAGCGTGAACGCCCCGCTGGTGGCGGCCTGCTCAACGGCGGCGGGATCCAGCCCCAGATCGGAAGCCGCCACGTCGGCGACTTCGCGGACCTCCAGGCCCTCCGGGAACGTGACCGTGACGGTCTCCTCCGCCGGACCGGCCCGAAGGGCATCCAGCGCCTGCTCCACGGTCATGTTCGTACGCAGGTCGTAGGTCCCGGCCTGTAGGGCCGATTCCACCCCCTCGAAGCCGGCGGCCACCCGGAAGGCCAGCCCCCACCTGATCACGCCGGCCTCCTGGAGGATGTCTCCGACGTCGGCCGCGGTGGCCCCGTCGGGGATGTCAACGGCAACGGGATCGGACGGACCCGATGCTCCCGTGGCGTACCGGTAGCCCACCCCCACGCCGGCGGCCAGCACGACCAGGACCAACAGGGTAATGAGGATCCCTCGGCCGGCCCCTCCCCGGGCGTCCCCACCAGCCATGAGGTCGCTCAGCATACCAACCGGCCCACTACCGCCGCCCGGCCAGGAACGACTCGAGGATCAGGGTGGCCGCGGTCTGATCGACCGCATCGCGTCGCGTTCGGCGGTCGGCGCCGGCCTCCTTCAGGTTGCGTTCCGCCTCCGCGGTGGTCAGCCGCTCGTCCTGGAGGTGCACCGGGACCTTCAGCATGAGCCGGAGGCCGTCGGCGAACTCCTCGGCCCTCGTGGCAGCGGTTCCCCGCTCCCCGGCCATCGTCACCGGATGGCCGACCACGACCTCCACCGCTCCGATATCACCGACCAGCGCGGCGACGGCCTTCAGGTCTTCCACCCCGCCGGTGACCCGGATCGTCCCGGCGGGAAGGGCCAGTCGGCGCTCGGGATCGGATACCGCGACGCCGATGCGAGCCTCGCCGAGGTCCAGGGCCAGGATGCGGCCCTCGGTCATCCCGACGCCAGCAGCGCCGCCAGCCGGGCGGGCACGGTGGCCAGGGCGTCCGACAGCGCCGCGGCGTTCTTCCCCCCGGCCATCGACAGATGGGGCCGTCCGCCGGCGCCGCCGCCCACCGCCCGGGCCGCTTCCTCGAGCAGGAGCGGCGCGGTGACCCCCCGGTCGACCAGGGCCTTGGTGCACCCCGCCACCAGTGTGGCCTTCCCCCCATCGGCGGTACCGAGCACCGCGGCGCCGTGGCCCTCCTTCTCCAAGCGGTCGCGGAGCTTCAGGGCCAGCTCCCGAAGAGCACCCGGCTCTTCACCCGGCAGCTCGGCCAGCACCAGCCGGGCCCCGCCGACGTCGGCGGCGGCGGCCACCAGCTCCTCCACCCGGCCGGCCCGTTCCTGGCTGCGGACCGACCCCAGGGACGCCTCCAGCTCCTTGATCCGGGCCACGGCCCGGCGGGCCCGCTCCGGCGCCTGGGTCGGGTCGCCCGCCCCCAGAGCCTCGGCCACCTCTTCCAGCAGCCGCCGCTCCCGGTTCACGTGATCCAGGGCATCCGGACCCACCAGGGCCTCGATGCGACGCAGGCCCGAACCGATGCTGGCCTCCGAGGTGATCAGGGCCAGGGATACCTGCCCGGTGCGGGGGACGTGCGTGCCGCCGCACAGCTCGACCGAGTAGTCGCCGACCTCCACGACCCGCACGATCTCCCCGTACTTCTCGCCGAACAGGGCCAGCGCGCCCTGGCTCCGGGCGAACTCGAACGTGGTCTCGTACGCCCGGACCGGGGCGTCCTCCGCCAGGCGGGTGTTGGCGGTGGCCTCGGCTTCCTCGAGCCGGTCCCGGGACAGCGGCTCGAAGTGGGTGAAGTCGAACCGGAGTCTCCCCGGGGCCACCAGCGACCCGGCCTGCCGGGCGTGCTCGCCGAGCAGATGCCGGAGCGTCCAGTGGACGACGTGGGTCCCGGTATGGGAGCGGGCCGTGGCCGCCCTCCGCGGTGCGTCCACCGCGGCGTGGACCTCCTGGCCTTCTCGTATCTCTCCTCTGGTCACAAGGCCACGGTGGACGATGACCTCGCCGGGCCCGGGGACGGTGTCCTCCACCCGGACCTCGCCCGAGTCGCTCCTCAGCACGCCCGCGTCACCCACTTGCCCGCCCCCTTCGGCATAGAAAGGAGTGCGGTCCAGGAGGAGCTCGATCCGGTCGCCCTCGGCGGCGGCCTTCACTGGGCTTCCGTCCTTGAGGACAGCTGCCAGCTGAGCCTCGGCCTCCAGACGCTCGTATCCCAGGAACTCGGTCCGGCCGGCCTGGCGGGCCGCGTCCACCAGCGCCTTCTGGTCCGGCCCGGCCTTGGCCGCGGCCCGGGCCCGGTCCCGCTGCTCCGACATGAGCCGATCGAACGTGGCCCGGTCGACGTCCAGGCCCTGCTCCTCCGCCAGCTCCACCGTGAGCTCGATGGGAAAGCCGTACGTGTCGTGGTAGCGGAACGCGGCATCGCCGGGGAACCCCCGCTCGCCGCTTCCCCGGAGGCGCTCGACCTCGTCCTCGAACAGCGTCATGCCCTGCCGGAGGGTGATCCCGAAGTGCTCCTCCTCGGCTCCGGCCACCTGGAGCACGAACGCCTTCCGCTCCACGAGATCCGGGTAGGCCTCCCCCATCAGCTCGACCGTTCGCTCGGCGAGCCGGTGCATGACGTTCCCCTCGACGCCGAGCTTCCGAGCGTGCAGGACCATCCGGCGGAGCATCCGCCGCAGCACGTACCCCCGGCCTTCGTTGGACGGGATCACGCCGTCGCCGATCAGGAACGTGGTGGCCCGGCCGTGCTCCGCCAGGATTCGCAGCGACACGTCGTCGCTCTCTTCCTTGCCATACGAGCGACCCGACAGCGACTCCGCCTCCTCCAGCAGTGGCCGCATCAGGTCGGTCTCGAACGCCGAGCCGACGTCTTGGAGGATCACCGCCATGCGCTCCAGACCCATGCCGGTGTCGATGTTCTTGGTGGGCAGCTCCCCGACGACCTGCTCGTTGTCGTCGCACTCGTCCTGCATGAACACCAGGTTCCAGATCTCCAGGTAGCGGTCCTCATCGACCTCGGGGCCGCCCTCCCGGCCGTGGTCCGGGCCGCGGTCAACGTAGATCTCCGAGCACGGGCCGCAGGGCCCGGCCACCCCCATCGACCAGAAGTTGTCCTTCTTCCCCCGCCGGACCACCCGCTCGGGGGGCAGGATCCGCTGCCAGATCCGTTCGGCCTCGTCGTCCGTCTCGTACACCGTGGCCCACAGACGATCCGGGTCCAGCCCGAACCCCTCGGTGATCAGGTCCCAGGCCGCCGCGATCGCGCCTTCCTTGAAGTAGTCGCCGAACGAGAAGTTCCCCAGCATCTCGAAGAACGTGAGGTGCCGGTCGGTCCGGCCCACCAGCTCGATGTCCGTGGTGCGGAACGCCTTCTGCACGGAAGCGGCCCGGGGGTACGGCGGGTCCTGCTGTCCCAGGAAGAACGGCTTGAACTGGACCATGCCGGCCGTGGTCAGCAGGAGGCTGGGGTCGTCGGGGATCAGCGACGAGGAGGGAACCACGGTGTGCTCCCGATCCTCGAAGAAGGAGAGGAAACGCTTGCGGATGTCCGCGCCGTTCACAGGGTCAGTCTAGGGGGGACTCCCCGGCCAGGCTCCCAAAAGTGACCTATCCCAGCGAGGAGCGGATCTGTGCTTCCTTCTCCACCATGGCCCGCCGTCCTTCCTCCACGGCCACCCGGAGAAGCTTGCCCAGGTCGTTCAGGGTTGCCTGCGCCCGGCCGGACACCGCCGCCGGCGAATACTGCTCGCGCTTGCGGCGGATCCACCGGGAGCCGTAGTACGCCGCGGCCACCCCTACCCCGATCCAGAACAGGCGTCTCATGACTCGCCCCGGAACCGGCGAACAGCGCGGCTGGCGCCGTACGCGAAGGCCGCCACCTTGATCAGCGGGCTGGAGACGGTCTGCTCCACGACCTTGCTGACCCGCTCCACGGAGCGGCTCACGTTGGCCGCCGAGGCCATCACGGTGTCGGCGTGGTCGAGCTGGCGGTTGACGCCGGTCACCGTGGTCCGGACCTCACCGAGAAGGGGGATGGTCTCGGTCCGAACGCCGTCGAGGAGCAGCCTGGTGCTCTCCAGCACCCGGAACAGGTTCACGGAGACCAGCGACATGAACACGACCAACACGGCCCAGAACACGGCCAGGATGATGAGGGCCCAGTCACCTCCGGACACGGGACCTCCGGTTCTTGGCATTCACGGCGGCCCATCATACCGGCGGGCCCAGCTCAGAACGAGGGCTACTCCTTCTCTTCTCCTTCCCCCTCTTCCCCTTCTCCGGACGGCTCGTAGTACCGAGTGCCCTCGTACTTCGCCGGGCGGTACTCCTGCTCGACCTCGTGCCCGGGGTAGTCGTGCGGGTACTTGTAGCCCTTGCCGTGGCCCAGCTTGCGGGCGCCGGGATAGTGCGTGTCGCGGAGATGGAGCGGCACCGGCTCGGACGAGGCGGCGTCGGCCTCCGCGCGGCCGAGCGCCTCGATGACGCTGTTCGACTTGGGCGCCCGCGCCAGGTAGATGGCCGCCTGGGCGAGGTTGAGCCGGGCCTCGGGCAGCCCCACGTATTCCACGGCGTGGGCTGCGGCGGTCGCCACCAGCAGGGCCCGGGGATCGGCCAGCCCGATGTCCTCCGAGGCGTGCACCACCATCCGCCGCGCGATGTACCGGGCGTCCTCCCCCGCCTCCAGCATCCGAGCCAGCCAGAACAGCGCTGCGTCGGGATCCGAGCCCCGGATCGACTTGATGAACGCCGAGATGACGTCGTAGTGGGCATCGCCCTGGCGGTCGTACACGATGGCCTTCTGCTGCACGGCGTCCTCCGCCAGGGCCAGGTCGACGTCGGACCGTCCCGCGGCCTGGGCGGCAAGGACCGCCGCTTCCAGTCCGGTCAGGGCGATCCGCGCGTCGCCGCCGGCGATGGTCACCAGATGGTCGAGGGCCTCGTCGGACACCTTTACTTCGGTCTTCCCCAGCCCTCGTTCCTCATCACCCAGCGCCCGGTCCAGAAGGGCTCGTACGTCTTCGTCGCCCAGTGGCTCGAGACGGAGGAGCATGCACCGGGACAGCAGGGGCGAGACCAGCGAGAAGTACGGGTTCTCGGTCGTGGCCCCGATCAACGTGATGGTTCCGGCCTCGACCGCCGGGAGCAGGACGTCCTGCTGCGACTTGCTCCACCGGTGGACCTCGTCGACGAACAGCACGGTCTGCAGCATGGAGTCCTTGGCCCGCTCCATGACCTTGCGGGCATCGGCCACGCCGGATGACACCGCCGAGAGCTGGACGACCTCGGCACCGCCCTCGGAGGCCAGGAGGTAGGCCAGGGTGGTCTTGCCGCTGCCGGCCGGTCCCCACAGCACGACCGACGGCAGGTGCCCCGACGTGACGAGCTCGGTGAGGGGTTTGCCGGGCCCAACCAGGTGACGCTGGCCCACGAGCTCGTCGAAGGTCCGGGGCCGCATCCGCGCAGCGAGTGGTTCGGGCATGGGACCAGCGTGACACGGAGTGCCGGGTCGCGCGGGACGGTTCGAAGAATCCCCCGATCGGGGGATGGAGTGTCTCTGCGCCCCTTCCTAGAATCACATCCATGGAATTCGCCGCCCGCGACGCGCTGGTTGACCCGCTTGACTCGGTGGACGACCTCGAACGCCAGATGCGGGCCATCAGTGCGGAGATGTTGGAGCGCATCGCGCGGGCCGACGATGAGTGGCTCGACGATCCGGGCGTTCCCGAACTGGCCTGCGAGATGGCAGCCCGGCAGGGCATCACCTCCTCGCTGGCAGCGGAGCGGCTTCGGGTGGCCAGGGCCCTGAAGGACTTGCCGCACATCCGCCGCGCACACGCCGAAGGGTCCTTGTCATGGGATCAGCTCCGATGGGTGACCAGGTTCGCCACCTCAGAGACTGACCGGGAGTGGGCAGAGCGGGCTCCGGGAATGCGCCCGGACGCATTGCGGCTTGAGTCGCGGCGGTAGGCTCGCGTGAAGCGGCGCGACGCGGAGCGCGATCACGCCATGCGGTCGCTGTGGATGAGCTGGGGCGAGGACCGCAGGTTCCTGGACCTCCACGCCACGCTGGCCGCGGAGCAGGGCGCCGCGGTGGAGGCCGCGCTCAACGCCGCGGCCCA
>DASZKM010000065.1:0-4661 GCA_035947055.1 Actinomycetota bacterium | reverse complement strand
CGGCCACTCACGCTGGGCCAGATCGAGGTCCTGGATCCGCTTGTGCGTCGGCTGGGTGCCGACAAGGCCTCCAAAGCTCCCCGCGGCGAGGAAGCCGGGGCAACCATGGGCGAACCCGTAGCAGGCCGTCTCGATGAATCCACCCTCGCCCCCGAACCACCGGGTCAGCGGAGGTGGGCCCGTCGCGGCGTTGACCGACGGCGCGCCAAGGCCTCCGATGGAGGCAAGCACGAACAGAGCCGCGACGAATCGACGCGCGCGCATGAGTGAGGAGTTCGCCGCCGAATGTCGTTCTCCTGCTGAGCGGGCTTGGTGGGTTACACCGGTGCTACGGGCACTCGGTGGTGAATGGGGTGGCGCCCTCCAGGGCGACCGTGCAGCGCTCGACCGTGTCGACCGCCTCCGCGTCGACGGACAGGATGACCCACGGGATCGTGATCACCTGTGACGCGGGTCCTTTCTTGCGATCGATCGTCCCGGACACCAGAAGGATCGTCCCGTTCTTGATGACATCGACGCTTCTGACAAGCACCCGGTAGGCCGAGTCTGGCTGGGAGCCCCCAAGCACGGCGACCACGGCCCGTTCGCCGTACTCGTCCCACGCACGGATCCGGGCCCCCGCTCCGGGAGCAGGGCTGGCCTCCCCCGTCGCGGCCCCCTGCCCCGGGGATGTCGCCAACAGCACACGGGGAAGGACACGCTCGCTGGCCGAGTCTGCGCCCCGGCCAACCACCTCGTATCGAGGCTCTGTCTTCTCACCCGGCTTGGGCGTCTCGCCGGTCTCCTCGGGCGTGGTGGGGGTTTCACCCTCAGGCGTGCCGGGAGAGGGAGTGGCCGGGCTATCCGGCTCGAGGATATTTCCGCCGGGGGACGGGCTGGCCGCATCGGTGGCGGTAGGCGGGTTGGCCTCCTGTTCGTCACCGCCACAAGACACCGCGAGCAGGGCGAACACCGTAGTCACAACCAATGTTCCCCGACCGCGCCGTGGCTGCGTCCAGAGCGTCATGAGCCTCACATCCTACGACGGAGGAAGCCCTTGATTGGTTCCCGGCCGGTGAAGCGGCCTAGCCGACCGTGACCGGCAGCGACAGCGACCGGGTCACGCCGGACCACAGGTTGTCGCTCACCGTCAGCTTGACGGTGTAGGTCCCGGCCGCGGCGTAGGTGTGCTGGGGCGCGGCCCCCGTGCCCGTTGACCCATCGCCGAAGTCCCAGGTGAACTCGGACAGCGCTCCGTCCTCATCCGAGGATCCGGACGCGTCGAAGCTGACCGTCAGGCCGTTCGAGCTCGAGTTGAACGACGGCACGGGAAGGTGATTGTCGAGCGCGAGCGTGGTGTAGTACACGCTCTTGGCGGTGTTCTCCACGCCCTGCTCGTAGTAGCTCTGTCCGCCGGACACCTCCACGATCTTCTCGATGGTGTCGTCCGGGAGGTGATACGCGGGATAGTCGGCGGCCCGGCGCATCCCGGCCCACCGCATGGTTGGGTACCCCTGGTTGGCGAACGACCGCTCGTCCGAGTTGCGGTCGTTGTTACCGACCAGCCGCACCGTGCGAGCCGTACGCATGTTGACCTCGTCGCCGGGGAAGTCGAGGAAGTCGTAGTTCACGTATTTCATCAGCGGCTCGAAAGCCGCCTTGTCGGCCGCGCCATGGAACAGGCACAGGCAGCTGGCCGCGACGGTCTTCGCCGGGGCCACCGGGTAGGCGATACCTACCATGTCGAACCCGAGGACCGCGGTGATCTTCTGACCCTTCTCCTTCAGGTACCGGGCGTAGCGGGCCGAGGCCACCAGGCCCTCCTCCTCGCCGTTGAAGAACGTGAACACGATGGAACGGTTGGTCTTCACGTCCTGGAGCTCCCGGGCCATCATCCGGATGAAGTTGGTGCCCGCGCCGTTGTCGTAGGCCCCCCAGATCGTCGAAGGCAGGGTGTCGTAGTGGCCGACGAGCATGATCCACTCGTCCGGGCGCGTTGTGCCCTTCTTGATCCCCACCACGGCCTTGATGCCCACTCCCGGGCAATCCGCGCACTCCTGCGTGGTCCCCATGGCGCCGTCGACGAGCGACACGGTCTTGGCCTCGTACCCGAGGTTCTTCATCTCGTCGCGGAGGTGTAGTCCCGCCGCGATCTCGGTGGGGTTTCCGGTAACGCGGTAGGGATATGCGTTCACGAAGCTCTGCAGGTTCTGGAAGATCTGGGCCCCGGTGATGTTGGGCGCGGGCAGCGCGCCCAGGTCGAAGTATGGGCTGGCGGGCTGGTGGCCCGCGCCGGCCGGAGCGCCGGCCACCGAGAGGAGAAGGACGCACAGGGCGGCCGCGGGCACAGCACGCCGGAGCCGCCCTGTCACGTTCGTCTTCCTCGTTCTCTCGCGGGCATTCGTTCGTCTATATGGCTGGTGCCTTCGCTACCGACAGGCTGATCCGGGCGGGACCGGCCCGGAAGTTGGCGACCACCACGTACTTGGCGCCCTCCGGGATATCCGCGGTCTCGGACACGCCCGAGTCCTCGTCCGCCGCCAGCAGCTTGCAGGAGGCGTCGTAGAGGTACAGGTCCAGGTCCACGGCCTGCGGGTGGCCCTGGATGGGCTTCCCGTCGGCGGTCACCTGGTACGTGCCATCGCTGACCCCTGGCGGAAGGGCCTCGACCCACCCGTCGGTCCCCTGGGTCTTGGGGCTGGCCGAGCAACTACCCTCGATCTCGGTCCGGAGCGCATTGGTTCCGCCGTAGTACGTCGCCGCGCTGCCACCGACGATGGTCCCCGTGGCGAACACCGGCGGTGCGAGCGAGGGAACGTAGAACACGTCGAACCCGCGCCCCATGTCATTGGCGAAGACGAAGCCGGGGTGCCGCTCCTGCCACATCTTCGCCGACCACGTGTCGGCGTCGGCCAGCTTCATCGAGGCGATCACGTACGGGCCGACGTTCGAGTTCGCTCCCGTGCCCGCGGCGTTGAGGCCGTATGCGCCCGACCAGTCAACCACGTGGACGCCGTCGTTGTACCAGGCGATGGCGGCCGTGGTGCCGTCGGGGTTGATACGGAACACATGCGACGTCGACGTCCCGTTGGCGCCTGTGGCGTCATTCCCGAACGCGCCGACCTTCACGGGCCGCAATTCATTGCTGATGTCGTAGATGTGCACCGGGCCCCCGGGCGACAGGGTCGGCGCGGATCCGCCGCCCAGCTCGTCCGCGACCAGCAGGAACCGGCCGTCGGGGGTCGGGTCCGCCTGGTGCGAGATAGAGATCCCTTCGTTGGCGATCACGGAGACCAGCGAGGGAGCCTTCGGATTCTCCGTGTTGATGATGTCGGTGTGGCTGATCGAGGCGGCGTATGCCCGCGTCCCCGCGGCGTTGAACGTGATGTCGTGGGGGGAGTGCTGCGGGAAGTACGACCAGCTCTGCACCTTGACGGGCTTGGTGGGGTCGGTGAAGTCCCAGATGTGGATCTGGGCTCCGTTGCCGTCCGTGTTCGCCAGGTCCGAGTCGGAGATGTAAACGATCGGCTGGGTGGGGTGGACGGTGGCGTTGTGGGCCCCGCGGTTCTCCTTCAGCGTGCCGACCAGCTTCGGGCTCCGGGGATCGGAGATGTCCGAGATGCCGATGGTCGCCGTGGTCTTGGACCCGTCGGGACGCCTGCAGGAGCCGGACGTGCTGTCCGCCGACTGCAGGACGAGGTTGCCCCAAATCTGGATGTCGTTCTGGTTCATGGCGCAGGGCAGCGTGGCGACCTCCACCGGCGTCCGGGGGTTGGTGATGTCGATCACCTTCGCGGGCTGGCTGAGGACGCCGGCGATGGCGTAGTCGCGCTGTTCGGGCTGGCAGGTTCCGTCCGGAGCGCAGACCGACACGGTCTTCGTCACGAACTCCAGGTCGGAGCCGCCCGCGTACTTCAGGTTGGCCACGTGCTCGATGGGGCCCTCCGACTGCGTTTCCGCCGTGCCGGTGGTTCCGCTCGGTTCAGCGATCCCCTCGAACCCGATGCCGATGGCCGGGATGGCCGGCAGTGCCGTTACGGCCAGAACGATGATCGCGGTCTTGGTTGCCCTTCGCATGCCCGCTCCCTTCAGATGTGCACCCGATTGAGAAGTTCTGCCTTCAGAAGGTGGAGTACGCCCTCGGGCATGCCGGAGCCTTTGTGCAACCGCACAAAAGGCAGGGAAAACGACCGGAACCCTCGACCATCACGCTCGCGGCGCCTCCTCGCGGAAGGGGTCGGGATCCTGAACGGTTGGACGCAATCCCGACCACCGCCGCGACGAGCCGGCCAAGGGTGGAGGAATCTGCCGCGGATCCGATGTCATTCCGGAGATGTAAGAACGCCCGGGAGAAGTCTGTTGGACGAGATCGACTGGACCGAAATCGATCGCGAGCTCGAAGCGGTTCTCGGGCCTCCACCGGCTCCGCTTCCAGCGCTCACGGAGCGGTCGCTCGACCAGATCCTCGGAACCCGGACCCACGTCCGGGTACTGCGGGTACTCGCCGGACTCGATAGGGCGATCAACCTGACCGCCAGGGATGTCGCCCGGCGCGGCGGAGCCTCACACGCACGGGTCCTGCAGGTGCTGCGGGAACTGAGTTCGGTGGATGTGGTGAAAGCAGCCTGGACTCCGACCCACGCGATCTATCGGCTTGAGGATGAGCATCCTTTGACGGCGCC
>DASZKM010000064.1:0-8895 GCA_035947055.1 Actinomycetota bacterium | reverse complement strand
GCGGTGGGGCCCCCAGCTCCACTTCGTCTACCTCGTTGCCTCGGACTTCCCCGACGAGCGGCTCGATGAATTCGGTGTTCTGCACGATTCCGTCCTGGCACAGAACACCTGGTTCCGGAAGCAGTCGGGCGGGCTGGAGTGGCGGCTCGATACGTTCGCGTTCTCCTGGGACGATCCGGCGACGCCGGAGAGCGACCCCGTGGAGGTCGAAGCTGTGGACGTGACCTTCCTCCGGGCCAAGCGTCCGTCCTCCGAGCTTGGAAACCTGAACGCCATCATTGACGAGCTCGGCGTGAATGGGCTGAACCAGCCGAACAAGCGGTACTTCACCTACGCCGCCGTCGACAACGGCGGTGTCTGCGGGATCGCCCGCGCCCCGATCCTGCCCGGCGGTGAGCCCGTGAACCCGGACACCCAGTCCGACGGGAAGTATTCGGTCGGCTACCTGTTCGGCGCCGCCGGGTGCCACGGCCACGAGTTCGCGCCGGGCCCCAACACACCCTCGTACGTCGAGGCCACCGCGCAACATGAGATCGTCCACAACGACGCCATGGTCTCGCCCTGGGCTCCGCACACGTGCCACCTGGACCTGGGGCTGGGGCTCGGCCACGTCTGCACTTCAGGTGTGGCCCTCACGGGCCTGGACCCGGAGCGCTTCGACCTGATGTTCCCCTTCGCCGGCCTGCCCCTGGGCGAGAAGAGCCTCGACCTCGGCAACGACGATTACTTCGCCCACCCGTTCACGTGGCGCGACCTCGACCAGAGCAAGTATCTGGAACGGCAAGCGAACCCGATCACCACGTAATCGCGCGGGGGAACTCCCGCCAACCTCGCAGGGGAGTCCTACAGCCCGGGATTGGCCAGCTCAACCCGCACGTCGCAGGTGACCTGGCCCTGCGGCTCTCCGGTCAGGGTGAACCTGATGTCGTCACGGTACGTCTTGCCGGGCTGGACACCGGTCACGGAACCGGTCCCGGTGCCGAACACGACGTCCGATTGATCGCTGAGCTCGCCGTGGAGAAGCAAGGAGCTGTACTCCTCCTCCGCGGTGAGCTCGAACGTGGCCGTGGCCAGTCCGGTGGCGGGATCGAGATCGCAGGCCACGACGTTGACCGTGACGTCCCCACCGGTTGGTAGGCGCTCCACGGCCGGGTCGGCGAGGTCGCACGCGGCCATCGCCACGAGCGCTCCCAGCCCAGCTACTCGCGCGGCGCGTCGCACGCGCGGAATCTACTCCAGGGCTCTGCGCACCGCGTCTATCAGGCCGTCGACGGTGTGTGGTTCGGCGACGGCCACGACGTCGAAACCCGCCGCCCGGGCAGCGTCGGTGGTGACGGGCCCGATGCACACCGCGGGTGGCAGCTTCACGTCGCCGGCGGCGCGCACGAACCCCTCCACGGTGGACGCGGACGTGAACGTCACGGCGTCGACCCCACCGTCATCGAGCGCCCGCCGAACGCCGTCCGGTAGTGACTCGGCCAGATGGGTCCGATACGCGTCGACGCGCACCGGCGTCCATCCCTTGGACCGAAGGACGTCCTCCAGGTCCGGAGCGGCCCGGTCGGCCCGGGCCAGGAGCACGTCACCGGATCCGCGGGGAAACGATTCGCCAAGGGCGGCGGTGGTGAACCTTTCGGGGACCAGATCGGGCGCGGCCTCGTTCACGCGGAGCGCGTCGGCGGTGCCGTCACCGACCGCGGCCAGGCTGGCCTTCGGCCGCGCCTCGCCCAGGGAACGACTCAGCTCGAACCACGCCGCGACCCCCGCCGCGCTGGTGAACACGACCCAGGCGAACCGGCCGGCCGCGGCGTCTCGGATCGCCTCGTCCAGCGGACCGCCGGCACCGGGCTCCTCGATCCGGATGGTGGGAGCTTCGAGGACGGCCGCGCCGAGCGACCGCAGCCGGCTCGACAGCTCGCCGCCGGCCTCCGCGGGCCGCGTGACCACGATGGTCTTGCCGGCCAGCGGTGCTTCGGACCCGGCCGTCACTCGCGGACGTCCTCCAGGATCTCCGCGGCGCCCCCCTTGAGCAGCACCTCGGATGCCTCCCCGGCGGCCTGATCCGGGGTCTCCGCCTCGACCTGTGACCACAGGAGGTCCGAGCCATCGGGCCGGACCACGACGGCCAGCAGCCGGACGCCGTCGTTTCGCCACTCCGCGTATGCCCCGAGGGGGAGCCGGCACCCCCCGCCCAGCAGGGAGACGACCCGTCGCTCGGTCTCGAACGCCATCCGCGACGGCAGGTGATCCAGCGCGGCCACCGCCTCGCGCACCTCACCGGTGTCGCGCGTCTGTACGGCCAGGGCGCCCTGCCCGGGGGCGGGGACCATCTCCTCCACCGGGACGGGGTCGGCGTGCTCAGCGGCGACGCCGAGCCGGGCCAGCCCCGCCGCTGCCAGCACCACGGCGTCCACCTCGCCCTCGGCCAGCTTCCGGAGCCGGGTGTCGACGTTGCCCCGCAGATCGATGACCTTGGCGTCCGGGTGGGCCCGCAACAGCTGAGCCCGCCGCCGCAGGCTGGAGGTCCCGACGACGGCCCCACCGGTGAGGCCTCCGTTGCGCGTGATCAGCACGTCGTACGGGAGACCTCGCTGCGGGACGGCCGACACGGCGATTCCCGGCGGATCCTCCGAGGGCAGGTCCTTGGCAGAATGGACGGCCAGGTCCACATCGCCGCGGGCCACGGCGTCGGTGATCTCCGCCACGAACAGCCCCTTCACCCCCGCGCTCGATGCCCGCGGCGAGGCGCCGCGGTCCCCCGCCGTGGCCATCGGCACCAGCTCGGGGTCGTGGCCGCCGGCTCGAAGAAGGGCGGCAACCTCCTCCGCCTGGGCCAGGGCGAGCCGGGATCCTCGAGTGCCGATCCGGAGCTCCAGCGTCTACTCCCGCTCGGGGTCCAGGTCGAACAGGTCCGCCACGGTCTTCGCCGGGCCGTCGGCGAGGCCCCTGCCGGCCAGGTCCTTCAGGCGGACGGTGGGGTCGTGCAGCAGGCGGGCAACGATGCGCCGGCTGAGCGTCTCCACGGCTTCCCGCTCGCGATCGGACAGGTCGGCCAGGCGAGACCCCAGGCGGCGAAGCTCCTCGGCCCGGACGGCCTCACCTCGGGCGTGAAGAGCTTCGATAAGGGGGGCGAGCAGACGTGTTCGCCGGGCCTCGGCGTATCGCTGGGCCTCTTGCGCGACGATGGCCCGTGCCGCGGCCACCGCCTGGTCGTCACCGCCCTGCGTCTGGAGCAGCACCTCGCGGAGGTCGTCGATGTCCGCGACCCGGACACCCTGAAGGCCGGCTGCCTCGGTCTCCACGTCGCGCGGCATCCCGAGATCGAGGAGGAACATCGGGCTGCGCCCCGCCGCTCGGATCATGTCGGCGGTGATCACCGCCCCGGTCGCTCCGGTGGAGGCGATGACCAGGTCGGCCCGGGAGAGCGCTGCGGGGAGGTCGTCGAGTCCGCCATGGGCAGCCCCTACCCGCTCGGCCTGACGGGCGGCTCGTTCCGGCCGGCGGCTGAGGATCGTGATGTCCCGCATGCCTCGCTGGACGAGCGCCTGGACGGACAGCGACCCCATCTTCCCCGCCCCGACGACCAGCAACGTCTTCCCTTCCAGTCCGCCCAGGTGTTCGGCGGCGAGCACGGCGCCGGCCTCCACGAAGGCCGACGGGCTGGCCCCGATGGCCGTCTCGGTTCGGGCTCGTCGTCCGGTCCGCACGGCCGCGCCGAACAACGCGGACAGCGATGGCCCGGTCGTCCCTTCCGCATCCGCCCTCCGGAACGCCGCGCGCACCTGCGACAGGATCTGGGGTTCTCCGACCACCATGGAGTCCAGCCCGGCCGCGACCGAGAACAGATGCTCGGCGGCCTGGTCCTCGTAATGGGAGTACAGCGGCTCGGCGAACTCCTCGACCGGTACGTCCGTGGCTTCCGACAGGAACCGTTTCAGGTCCTGGAATCCCTGGTGGAAGCCGGTGACCTCCGCGTACACCTCGACCCGGTTGCACGTCGACAGCAGAACGGACTCGTGAACGTCGTCGAGCGACGTCAGCCGGCCGTACGCCTTGGCGTAGTCGTCGTCACCGAACGAGAGCCGCTCAAGCAGCTCGACCGGAGCCCGCCGGTGGGAGACGCCCAGGGCCAGAACGGGCATCAGCCGCTCAGGTCCCCGCCACCGATGCCGCCTGCCGGGCCCGCCCCTTGCGCACGTCGGCCAGCACGGCCTTGCGCTGCTCGTGGAACCCGAGGATCTGGAGCTCGATCGACAGATCCACCTTCCGCAGCGAGACCTCGGGCGGCACGGTGATCACCGCGGGGGCGAAGTTCAGGATCGATCGGATCCCGGCGGCCACCATCCGGTCGGCCACCTCCTGCGCCGCGGGAGCGGGTGTGGAGATGATCCCGATGGCCACCTGATGGCGGCGGACCAGGGCCGGCATGTCGTCGACCGAGTGGACCTGCACGCCGCCGACGACCTCGCCCACCTTCCGTCGATCCGCGTCGACCAACGCCACCACCTGGAAGCCGCGTTCGCCGAAGCCCTTGTAGTTCGCCAGGGCGTGCCCGAGGTTCCCCACGCCGGCGATGAGCACCGGCCAGTCCTGGGTCAGCCCCAGCTCCCGGCGGACCTGGTGGATCAGGTACGCCACGTCGTAGCCGACCCCGCGCGTCCCGTAGGAGCCCAGATAGGAGAGGTCCTTGCGCACCTTGGCCGAGTTCACGCCCGCCGCCTCGGCCAGCCCTTCGGAGGAGATCGTGCTCTGCCCCGACTCGGCCATGTCCACCAGGGCCCGGAGATAGACGGGGAGACGCCCCACCGTGGCCTCGGGGATCGGCCGGGTCCTCATCGGGCGGATCGTGCCTGGCGGCGTTCCGTGCAGGTCGAGCTTGTGAACATGCGAACGTAGTGTACCGGCAGAGGGCGGGTTTTCTCAATCGCGCAAGGTCCGGGCGCCGGCCAGAACCTCGCGCAGCTGAGAGGGATCCACCTGGGTCTCGAAGCGCTCCTCGCCGTCCACCTCGATCACCGGGACCCGGAGCCCGTATCGCCGCTCGAGCTCCTGGTTCCCGTCGACGAACACCTCCTCGTACCCGAAGGCCATCTCGTCGCGGAGGGCGAGGATCGTGTCCCTGGCCGTGTCGCACAGGCCGCACGTGGTACGGGAGTACATGCGGATGGAATGCGGCGCGTCAGGCACCCGGACCGGGAGCCGGGCCCCCGAGCGTCGCAGCCGTCCGGAACCGGGCGTCCAGGTACAGCAGCACGATGACCAGGATGATGAAGGGAGAGGTCAGCGAGGCGGCGATACCCGAACCCAGCGCGCCGATGTACGCGGCGGCGTCGGTTCCCGCCGCCGTCCCGGGAGTCAGCGCCTGGGCGATAGCCTGGAACAGCAGGCCGACGAGTCCGGCGATCAGACCGACCAGCAGGAAGATGCCGAACGTCCGCCACCACCGGCCCGAGACCAGCCGCCATGACCGAGCGAGAGCCGCCCACCCCCGCCGATCCTCGGCCATGAGCACCGGGACGCTGAACAGCAGGCGGATCAGGACGAACAGCAGCGGCGGGACTGCCAGAACGCTACCCACCACGATGAGGGCACCGGACTCCGCCCCGGCACCGGCGATCACGACGAGGGCCGGCACGATCAGTACCGCCAGCACCGCGAGGGTCTGCAGGAACAGCACCCACAGCACGGAATGGAGTCGCCGAAGAGCGGCGCCGGCACTCCGGCGGACCGACACCTCGCCACCCGATGTGGCGTCGACGGCGGCCCCGGTGACCGCTGCGGTCAGGAAGCCGTTGATGACGAAGCCCAGGATGGTGACGCCCAGGGTGACGAGCAGGAACCGGGGCAGGATCTCTCGGACGTCCTCCAGCGGCGCTACCCCGGACTGCGCGAATCGCGCGAACGGGCCCAGCGCTGCCTGGATGACCGCCGTCTGCAGCAACGACAGCGGGATGAGCACCGCTGCCATGAGCAGGATCAGCGTGGCCGCATGCCGTCCGTACAAGCGCGCAGCGACCTCGATGATGTTGGCGAATGTCAGCGGCCCGGTGACCTGCGTCCCGACGGGACCGCCGGCGGTGGCCACCGGCGTCGGGTAGGCGGGCGGGGGCCCGGGCGGGGGCGCGCCCGCCGTCTCCTCCCAGTACCGGTAGGTCCGCCAGGCTTCGGCCCATCCGTCGTGCGTCAGCGGGAACGAGATGACCGGCCCGCCCCCCGCCGGCATGTCCCAGATCCCATACATGTCTGCGGTCCGGCCCAACGCGAAACGCGTCCCTCGGTAGTCGATGGCGGTGGCCCCGGCCAGGGGTGGACCGCCCATCAGCTCCTCCGTCGCGTGGCCATCAGGAACCCCCAGTACATCACGGCCACACCGCCGGCCAGCGTGAGCGAGAACCCCTCGAAGCTTCCCGCCGCGGCGAAGGCCGCTCCCCCGGCCACGATCCCGGCGCCCAGCGCGATCAGCAGCGTCCCGTACAGGCGGTTGCGCAGCTCGGGGCGCCCCCGCATGGCCAGCGCCGACCACAGGATCCCGCCCACCAGCAGCGCGGTCCCCGCGTACGAGTAGAAGATGGCCAGGGTCCGGGCGGGCGCATCGTCGCCGAGCACGTCTCGTCCCGAGAAGAAGTCCTCGGTCCGAAGCACCTCGGCGTCGAGCGGCGCCGTGCGCACCTCCGCCGATAGCCAGGCGCTGGCCCCAAGGACCACCACGAGGGCCGCATGGCCAACCCATCGCCGCCGCGCCAGCAGGTAGACCTCGCCCAGGCCCAGGTACGGAACCGTGAGCCCCACCCCGAACAGCCAGTACACGCGGAACTCGGTCGAGGACCACTCGTCGACCACGCCCAGGAACAGTGCCCCGGAGGCCACCGCGAACATCAGCATGGCCAGGCCCCACACCGCCTCGAACCAGTTGCCCCGCCGCCCGGCCCGGACGAACAGATGAACCGCGAACGCAAGCGCGATGATCCCCGCGGCCAGCGGAAGGACGGTCACGCTTCGGCCTCGGCGTCGACGTCCCGCAGCGCCCGCCGCAGAACCTTCCCGGTGACGTGCTTCGGCAGCGACGCGACGAGCTCCACCTCGGTCGGGCACTTGAACCGGGCCAGCGACCCCCGGCAGTGCTCCGCGATCTCCTCTTCGGTGGCGGACTCATCGGCTGCCAGCACCACCAACGCCTTGACCGCTTCACCCGTTCGCTCGTCGGGGACCCCCACCACCGCACATTCCGCCACCTTGGGATGCTGCGCGATGACGTCCTCCACCTCCTTGGGGAAGACGTTGAATCCGGACACGATGATCAGGTCCTTCTTCCGGTCCACGATGAACAGGTAGCCGTCCTCGTCGCGGTACGCCACGTCGCCGGTGCGGAACCACTCGCCGAGGAAGGAACCGTTCGATTCCTCTGGACGGTTCCAGTACCCGCCGAACACGTTCGGGCCCCGGACGAGGATCTCGCCCGGGTCGCCGTCCTCGACGTCGTCGCCGTGCTCATCGACCAGCCGCACGTCGACGCCGGGTAGGACCAGCCCGATGGAATCGGCCTTGGCCTCCTCCCCCAGCGCGTTGGTGGTCACCGCCGGGGCGGTCTCCGTCAGGCCGTATCCCTCCCAGATCGTCACTCCGAGCCGCTCCCGGAACGCCTCCAGGATTTGGCCGGGAAGAGGCGCGGCGCCGGACACCGCGATGCGCACCGACGAGAGGTCGACGTCCCGACCCTCGGCCGCGGCCAGCCACGCGGTGAACATCGGTGGCGCGCCGAACACGACCGTGACGTTGTGGCGCTGGATCAGATCGAGGGTGTCCACCGGATCGAACCGCTCCACGAGCACGGCCGTGGCCCCGCGGCGGATGGTGATCCCGAGCACGACGTTCAGCGCGTAGATGTGGAACAGCGGAAGGACCAGGAGCACGACGTCGGACTCGGCCTGCTCCAGCGCGGGGACCGAATCCATCTGATCCAGGTTGGCCAGGAGGTTGCCGTGGGTCAGCACGGCACCCTTCGGCGCGGCAGTCGTTCCCGCCGTGTACTGGAGCAGCGCGATGTCGTTCTCCGTGACCTCGACCGGCGGATGGCCCCCGGCCGCCGACATCGCCTCTTCGTACGACCGGGTTCCCGGGGCAGTGGCTCCCGGGCCCGTGACCAGGACGGAGTGCAGGCCCGGGATGCGATCGCGCACCGCTAGGACCGTGGGGAGGAGCGCCGGATCCACCACCGCGGTCCGGGCGTCGGCGTCGGCCAGCACGTACCCGGCTTCCTCCGGCGTGAGCATCACGTTCAGCGGGGCGACCACCAGGCCCAGCCGCCACGCGCCGTGGAGTACCTCGATGAACTCGGGAACGTTGCCCAGCATGACCGCGACCCGGTCGCCCTTGCGCAGGCCCAGCGCATCGAACGTGGCCGCCGCGCGCCGGGCCCGCTCGTCGAGCTCGGCGTAGGAGATGGAGCGGTCGCCGAAGATCAGCACGGTCTTCTCGCCGCGGCCCCTGGCCGCCTCCGGCAACAGCTGCCCGAGCGAGCGGTCTTGGCGTTCGGACATCCGCGGGCAGGATACCCGCGGCCCCGTTCGGCAGGAACCGCCGCTAGGGGTTGGGAGGCAGGATGGGCGGGAGGATGGTCGGCTCCTCCTGCGGCGGAGGCGGAGCGGGGGCGGGCTCCTCGGCCGGTGCCTCCTCGGACTCCGATTCCTCCTCCGACTCTGTGGTCTCCGCCTCGTCGCTTCCGGTGGAGCCCGACGACGTTCCCGAGTAGCCGCCGGTATACGAGGACCCGGCCCCCAGCGACTCGTCCGGCGCTGGCAGCCCCGACATGAAGGCCCGCCAGATGGCGGCCGGCAGCGAGCCCCCGGTCACCGAGATCCCGTGCACGGAGGTCATGGGGATCCGGGCCTCGGCATG
>DASZKM010000063.1:0-7031 GCA_035947055.1 Actinomycetota bacterium | reverse complement strand
GGTGCACTCCGTAACCGGTCGGCACTCACGAGCAGGGCTGGTGACCGCACTTTTTGGGTACGCCAGCGTACGAAGCGATGGTACGCTACCGCACGGAGTCCGAGCAACGGGGCTCGGGATGGTGCCGAGGCTGGGCCGCCGGAGGTTGCGATGGCGCGAGAAGACCGCGCTGAGCGAGGCCGGACGAATCGGATCCTCGCCGCCCTGGAACCGGAAGACCGTGAACGGCTCCTGACTGAGACCGCCCTCGTCTCGCTGGAATTCAAACGGGTGCTGCTCGAGTCGGGCAAGGACATCGACGCCGTCTACTTCCCAGAAAGCGCGGTTGTCTCCCTGCTCACGACCATGGAGGAAGGTGGCCCCGTTGAGGTGGCCACCGTCGGCAATGAAGGCATCGTCGGCGTGCCCCTCTTCCTCGGCGGCCACGCCATGAGCGCCCGGGACTACTACCAGGTCCAGGTCCCCGGCGAAGCCAGGATCATGGACACCCAGGCGTTCTTGAAGGCGTCCCGGCGCGAGCCGCTTCGGGGACTCGTCCAGCGCTACGCCCAGGCCTTGTTCACCCAGGTCAGCCAGCAGGTCGCCTGCAATGCCCTCCACTCCGTCACCGAACGGTGCAGCCGCTGGATGCTCCTCACCGCTGACCGGGTCGGCGAAAGCGAGTTTCCACTGACCCAGGAGTTCCTGGCCCAGATGCTCGCCGTCCGGCGAGCGTCCGTGACGGTGGCGGCCGGGACCTTGCAGCAAGCCGGGTTCATCCGCTACGCCCGGGGCAGGGTCACCATCGTCGACCGGGAGGGCCTCGAGGACGCTGCCTGCGAGTGCTACCGCATCATCCGCACCGAGTTCGACCGGCTTCTCCCATGAGTCACCCGCCCCCGAGATCCCAGGTGCGTCGCAGGGAGGGTGACCTCGTCGCGCTTCACCGCGTGTATGCCCTCAGCCGGGACCGGCGCCTGCGAGAGGAGCTCCTGGATGAATACGACGACTTCGCCGTCCACCTCGCCCGGAAGTTCTCCACCCGGCGAGAAGAAGTCGAAGACCTGACCCAGGTCGCCCGAGTGGGTCTGATCCATGCCCTCGACCGGTATGACCCCAAGCGGGAACGACCGTTTCTCGCCTTCGCCGGGGTGACCATCATCGGGGAACTGAAACGGCACGTGCGCGATCACACCTGGCGACTGCGAACCGCCCGCAGTCTCCAGGAGCACTACCTCCTGGTTGCTCGCACCGCTGATGACCTGACCCAGGAGCTCGGCCGCTCTCCCCGTATCAGCGAAGTGGCTGCTCGAGCCGGCGTCAGCGAGGACGAGGTCCTCGAGGCCATGGACGTCGCCCATTCGGTCACGCCGATGTCCCTCGACCATCCTCGGCGCGAGTCCGACGGAGCCACCCTCGACCCTGCTGTCGCCGATCCCGGTTTTGATCGAGTCGAGGATCATCAGATGGTCACGAAGCTGATCGCCCGGCTGCCCCCACGGGAACAGCGCATCATGCACCTGCGCTTCGAGCACGAGTTGAGCCAAGCCGAGATCGCCGCCCGGGTCGGCGTGAGCCAGATGTGCATCTCCCGCATCCTCGGCCGCACGCTTCACCGCATGCGCGCCCAACTCAGCATCGAGGCCCAGGCGCCAAACCCCAGGGACACCACAATCGAAATGCCGCCCACGGTGGAGGAAGACACGCGAACCACGATGGAAGCCGCCGGCTAGCCGGTCCACGACCAGGATTTTGCCTGAACCTCCAGTAGTTGATGGGGGTATCCATGGGTACGGGGTCCTCATGGAAACGCATTCACATCTGAAGCGCTGGGGCGCCGCCTATATCTTGCTCGCCCTGTTCTTGGCGTCGTGGGTCGGTCAGTTCGTGGCCATGCTGATCGAGATCGGCGACGAAGCTCGTCAACACGGCCAGCCATTCCAGATCAGTGAATTCTGGCCCCAATTTTGGAGCGCGACGTTCGAGAACTGGCAGAGCGAATGGCTCCAACTGTTTGTACAAGCCGTTGTACTGCTCGGCATGAAGCACGTTCTTTTCAAGGCAGACGCACAGGACATGGAACTGGTGCAGCTCGATCTAGCGGAGATCAAGCAGCACCTGGGAATCCCGCCACGGGATGCGATCACAGCGGAAGAACTTCGCGACCTCGAACGCGTCAAGTCTCGGAGGGCATCGACTACCTAAATCCCATCGTCTCCATGAGAGCCGGCGCGACCTCGGCACCCAGTCGCAGCACGGTCTCTCGGGTTCGGATCGGGTCCCCGGTGCCCTCCACCATGAGCAGGATTCGTCGGATGCCGGTGCGTTCGGCGCTCTCCCTGAGGCGGTCAATGCAGTATTCGGGTGGGCCGATCGGGTGGATCTGGAGGAGTCGTTCGACGTATTCCTCGGCGTCCCGGGCGGGCCGGGGCTTTGGAGAGATCGAGACGTAGCCGCCGACGCCTTGGCGGATCCAGGCGGGCATGACCGCCCGCAGGTCGGCCTTGGCTCCGGCGCGGGAGTCGGAGAGGTGGCAGACCGCCGCGGCAAGATGCTCGATCGAGTCGGGATCGTGACCGTGGTCGGCGGCCACCTTGGCGTAGCCGGCGAGCAGCTCGCATTTCTCGTCGTCGTCGGCGTGGAGGCCGAGGAGGAGGGGAAGCCCTCGAACGGCAGCCGCTTCGGCTGTCGCCGGCGTGGTCGCCGCCACCACGACGGGCGGACGGGGACGGGAGACCGCACGGGGAACCAGCGGCACCGGCCGGAACTGGAAGAAGTGGCTCTGCTCCGGCGATTCGAACCTCCCGTGCTCGAGCCCGGTGAGGAGAAGCTCGAGTGCTTCGCCGAAGCCCTCTTCGAACCGGGCCAGGCCCGTCCCGAAGACCTCGAGGTCGACCCACGGCCCGCCCCGCCCGACGCCGAGCTCGAACCGTCCGCGAGAGACGTGGTCGAGGAGGGCCGTCTCTTCGGCCAGGGCCACCGGGTGACGGTTGGACAGCATGCAGACACCCGTCCCCACGCTGATGCGCCGGGTCCGGCCGAGGATGTTGGCAGCGAGGGCTACGGCCGACGGGCAGACCCCGTAGCTGATGAAGTGGTGCTCGGCGAGCCAGACGCTGTCCAGCCCGGCCTGCTCAGCGGTGACGGCATTGTCGACCGCTCCGGCCAAGGCGTCACCCTCGGTCATGCCGGGGAACTGGCCGGCGAGCAGGAACAACCCGAGCTTCATGGCTCCGGCAGATGCCGGGTCGGACGCTCAGCAGTCCCGCAGCACCGGGGACTGATTCAGCAACTGGGCCCGGGGCGAGACGAAGCGCTGGTAGGCCTCGGTGCCGGCCGCGCCGGCGGCAAAGACGGCAACCCGGTGGCAGTTCTGGAAAGCCAGGGTCACGCCGAAGTGGCGTTCCAGTGAGCTACGGATGGCGTCGCTGGCCAGCGCCCGCAGCAACTGTCCGCGGGCCTGTTCGTCGGGCGGCGGCACCTGGTTGTCGACGAACGGCCGGTCGGAGTCGCCAGCCGTGTGCTCGGCCACCAGCAGGCTGATGGTCTCCCAGGCATATGGCAACGACGTCCGGATGCAGTCGACGAAGGCGGCTTCGTCGACCTCCCCCAATTCGGCGGACGCCAAGAGGTCGGGACTGACATCGAGCGACACGAGCGGCTCCTCTCACACTGGTCGGGGCGGGGCGAAAGGTCCGCAGTTTTGAGTTCCGTTCTTGATACGTCAACCGCTAACGCTTGCTGCACCAGCCCGGAAGCAGCCCACGCCCATGGGTGGACTCAGTCGCGATCGGCTGGCTGCATCGGGCACCGCGACGCTCTGGACCCTCGGCCTCTGTGCCGCCTGCCGCCTGCCGGCTGGCCCGCGCCTTCGAGGCCAGATAGTGCACGGCCAGTGAGAACAGGTCGGCATCTGCCTGCTCCATCCACGTCGCGACCTCGGCATAGCCGGCCTGATGGTCCCGGAGGAGGTGGTCGATGTTCGTTCGCACCGAGGCCACCGCGCTGCAGCGAGGACAGGGCAGACGGATTGCCGCTGCCTCCTGGAGCAGGTGGGCCGCCCACGCGGCGGCGGGATGAGTCCGATCCCATTGCGTCAGCCGCTCGAAGTTCCACCAATCTCCGCGTTCGTGAAGCTCGGCGGTGCGGGTGTCTGACGCCATGACCGCAAAGCTAGCCGGAAATGAGAATGATTCTCAAATAGCTTGGGGCGGCCCTCAGGACGTCACGTCGAACTGCCCCATCATGCCGTTGTCCTCGTGTTCGAGGTTGTGGCAGTGGAACATGTAGCGGCCCGGGTAGTCGGTGAAGCGGACGATCACCCGGACCGTCTCGTCCGGCCCAACGGCGACGGTGTCCTTCCATCCGACCTCACCGGGCGACGGCGGCGCGCCGTTGCGGTCGAGGATCTGGAACATGTCGAGATGGATGTGCATGGGGTGCGGGTGGGGGCCTGACCGGTTGGTGAACCGCCAGATCTCGGTGTCCCCGAGGCGGGGGGCGAAGTCGACCCGGTGGTGGTCGAACGCCTTGTCGTTGATGAGCCAGCGCATCCTCTCTCCGCCCATGTCCATCTCGAGCGTGAAGTCCCTCGTCACCGTGGCCGACTTCTCGTCCAGGCGTTCCAGGGGCCGCAGGACGGAGGGGACGCTCGAGAGGTCCTCCTCCTGGCGCTCCACGTCGAAGCGCATGATCGCCGCCGTCCGGCCGACCGTGCGCCCGTTCTGCAGGATCACCTGCGAGCCCACGTCCACCTTTGCGAAGTCGACGACGACCTCCACCCGCTCGAACGGCAGCAGGGGAATAGTGGTTCGAGGGACCGGGGAGGGCAGCAGCCCGCCGTCGGTGGCGATCTGGACCAAGGGCTGCCCCGAGCTGAGCGTCAATTCGTAGGTCCGGGCGTTCGACGCGTTGTAGATCCGCAGCCGGTACTTGCGGTTCGCCACCGGGAAGCGGGGCTGGGGGACGCCGTTGACGAGGATCACATCCCCGAACATCCCGTCCATGTTCGGCGAATAGCGCAACGACCCGTCGATGTGGAAGGCGCGGTCCTGGATGATGAGTGGCACGTCGTAGTTCCCGGACGGCAGGTTGAGCGCCGCCTCCTCCTCATCCTCAACGAGGTAGGCCCCGACCAGGCCCATGTACACGTTGAGGCCCGTTCGGTCCATCTCGTGGTCGTGGTACGACAACGAGGCGGCGAGCTGGTTGTTCGGATAGACGTAGTCCCGGCTCGCCCCGAGGGGGATCACGTCGGTGGGGTACCCGTCGAAACGGGCTTCCACATGACCGCCGTGGAGATGGACGGCGGGTTTCGCCTCGGGCAACTGGTTCGTCTGGCGGACCACGACACGCCGACCGCGGCGCGCCTTGATGGTGGGCCCGGGGAACTGGCCATTGAAGCCCCAGATCGTGGTGCTGTGGCCGGGGAGGATCTCCAGCGTCGCCGGCCGCATCGTCATCTCGTAGTAGTCGGTGTCGGCGTCGACCCGGGTCGGGGCCAGCACCGGCGGCGTGCGGAAGACCGCCTCGAACGGAACGACCGGTGGGCTGGGCAGCAGCCCGTCGACGATCTCATTGCCGGTGAGGGCCGCCGATCGGGACGCGGTCCACCAGCCCGCGCCGCCCACACCGGTGGCCAGCAGCGCACCACTTCCGACACGCCCGGCGTGCCGCAGGAAGGCCCGTCGGCTCAGCACAGAAACACCACCCTGGCAGCCTCGATGTCGCCGCACAAGCCGCCCGACAGGCTCCTCCGTCTGAAGCGGCCTTCGCCCCTAGTCGCAGTGGTTGAGAATGAAGTTCATCGCCTCCGGGCACTTCTTGGCCGGCTGAGGCGACGAGGACGGGTTGGCACTGGCGGCCACAACGGGCAGGAGCACGATCGCGGCGGTGAGCACGGCAGCGAGGCGAATTCGCATAGGAGCCCCTTCGCTCGAGGACGCTCGGCGAGCGTCACCGCCTAGGTAGTCGCGCGTAAGGACCGTTTGGTTCCAAGCCGAGGAGAATTCATGCCTTCGTCAATGGTCGGGGCGGCGGATCACGTGGCAGATGGATCGGGGATCGCACTCAGCCGGGTCCAGCTGCTCGGCCTGCTCCACGAGGCCGACCAGGTCGCTCCGGAGTGACTCCAGCTCGGCGATGCGGCGGTCGAGTTCTGCCGAGCGGGACCGCAACAGCTCGACGACGTAGCCGCAGGGAGCCTCGCCCTCGTTGCGGAGGGCGAGAATGCTCCGGATCTCACCGAGCGACAGTCCAACCGCCTGGGCGGCGCGGATGAAGGCCAGGGCGCCCAGGGTCGGCTCGTCATAGTCGCGGTACCCCGACGGCAAGCGCTGGGGAGCCGGAACGAGGCCGATGCTCTCGTAATACCGGATGGCCTTGGTCGACAATCCGGACCGAGCGGCGAGTTCTCCGATGAGCATCCTTGCCCTTGACCTTCCAGCGAGCTGGAACCCTTACCGTACCGGCGTGGAGATCGATCTGCTCTACGTTCCCGGTTGCCCTCACCGGATCATGGCCCGCCACACCGTCGAGCAGGCCCTCGCCCGGGCGGGGCGGACGGCGGTCGTTCGGGAGCGCTGCGTAGCCTCGGTTGAGGAGGCGGAACGTCTCGGTATGCGGGGCTCACCGACCATCCTGATCGACGGGCGGGACGCCCTCGCCGAAGGTGACGGGTCCGCCGTCTGGTCGTGCCGGCTCTCCGTCCCGACGGTGAACGAGCTCACGGAAACCCTCATGGCATGATGCCGGACCTGTTCGACGTCGAAGACCTCAGGGCCGAGGTGGCCGAGACCGTGCGCCGGATCGCCGTCGCCGGCTTCCACGCCCTGTGGGCGGGACGTACGCCGACACTGGCCGAGCTGGCCGGTGGCGACGGAGACACCCTCGACGAGGCGGTCGCCCACCTCCGGGCCGGGGGTCGCATCGAACTCTCGCCCGATGGCCGGCTCCTGGCCGTCCACGGCCTGTGTCGCCGAACGACCCGCCACCTGATCGAACACGGGGGCGGCAGCATCAACACCTGGTGCGCCCTCGACGCGATCGGCATC
>DASZKM010000062.1:0-6757 GCA_035947055.1 Actinomycetota bacterium | reverse complement strand
CGTGTTCGTGACCGGCGGCGTCCCCTCCCATGTCCCGATCGATACGCAGATCGCCTCATCGGTCGGATTTCTCCTCACGGGGCTGATCGTGCATCTGCTGGCGGCGACGCTGCTTCGCCAGGCCAAGACCCAGGCCAGGGATAGCGTGCTGTCCCGGGCCGGCTCAGCCCTGGTGGCGGCACGGGACCGGCAGGACGTGTACCTGGCCGTCGACGAAGCGCTGGTGGGGTTGGCGCTCGAGGTGCCCGAGGCGCAGTTCCGCCTTCTGGTGGGAGGCGTCGAGCTCATGGAAGTCGTTGCCGCGGCCGGCGCCGGGGCTGAGGACGTTCGCGGATCACGGTTCGACGGGCACGAGCTCCTGGGGAGCGCCGCGGCGGCCGTGCGCCGTGGGCGGCCGACCCGATTCGAGCCACCCGCCGCGTCAGTGAAGGCTCTGGCGCTGCCGACCGGGACGGACCGAGCACTGGCCATGCCGCTCATGGCCCGTGGGGACATCAAGGGTGTCCTGGTCGTGGCCACGCGGGGACCGCTTCCGGAAGGAGCGGCGGAAGCGCTGGACCGTCTCGCCGCCGAGACGGCGCTGTCGCTGGAAGGCGTGGGCCTCACCGAGCAGTTCCGCTCGCTGGTGCAGAACTCCTCGGACGTGTACTCCGTCGTGTCCGCCGACGGGACCATCCAGTACCAGAGCCCGGCGGTGGAGCGTGTGTTCGGTCATCCGGCCGCCCGGGTGGTCGGCCGCAACGTCGACCGTCTCGTGCATGGGGACGACGCCCCGCGCCTCCGCTCGGTGCTGGTGGAGGCCGCTGCCGCGCCCGGGGCCGTCCTCAATGTCGAGGTTCGGTGGCGCCACGGCGACGGCTCGTGGCGGAACGCCGAGATCGTGGTCACCAACCTGCAGGACGACCCCGCGGTCCGGGGGATGGTCCTCAACGTCCGCGACGTCAGCGAGCGCAAGCGCCTGGAGGAGGAGCTGCAGCACCGGGCCCTTCACGACCCACTGACCGACCTGGCGAACCGTTCGCTGTTCCGGGAGTCGGCGGGCCGCTCCATGGCCCGGGCATCCCGGGAAGGAAAGTCCGTGGCGGTGCTGTTCCTGGACGTCGACGAGTTCAAGCACGTCAACGACTCGTTGGGCCACGGCGCGGGGGACCGGATGCTTCAGGCCATCGCCGAGCGCCTCCGCTCGAGCATCCGCGCCTACGACGTGGCCGCTCGTTTGGGCGGCGACGAGTTCGGGGTCCTTCTCGAGGAAGCCGATGAGCGGGTGGCCAAGGCCGTCGCCGACCGCGTGATGAAGTCCATGGAACGTCCCATCCTGCTTGTCGGCCACCAGATGACGGTTGGGGTCAGCCTGGGCATCGCGGTCAGCGAGCCCGAGCACACAGATGTGGACGAGCTGCTGCGAAACGCCGACGCCGCGATGTACATGGCCAAGAGCCGGGGGAAGGGCCGATACGAGTTCTTCGAGCCCACCATGCACACCTCCGCCCGGGAACGGCTGGAGGCGGTCGGCGAGCTACGGAAGGCCATGGATGAGCAGCAGTTCGTCCTCCACTACCAGCCCATCGTCTCGCTCAGCGATGGGACGCTGACCGGTGTCGAGGCCCTTCTGCGGTGGGAGCACCCAACCCGCGGAACGGTTCAGCCCATGGAGTTCATCCCGCTGGCCGAGGAGACCGGGATGATCGTCCCCATCGGCCGGTGGGTGCTGGAGGAGGCGTGCAGTCAGATGAGCCAGTGGGACCGGCGCGTCTCGCGAGCGCCGGAGATGACGATGTCGGTGAACGTCTCGGTCCGCCAGCTCCAAGAGCCCGACTTCGTCTCGGACGTGGAGGCTGCCCTTCGCGCGGCGAACCTGGAGCCCTCCCGCCTGACGCTAGAGATCACCGAGACCGTGCTCATCCGTGACGTGCAGCAGAGCCTGACCAGGATGGAGGAGCTCCACGAGCTCGGCGTCCAGCTGGCCGTGGACGACTTCGGTACCGGGTATGCCTCGCTGGGCTACCTGGCGAGGTTCCCGATCGACATCCTGAAGATCGACCGCACCTTCATCTCCGGGTCGGGCAGCGGGTCCGATCTCACCCCGGTGATGGTGTCGATCGGGCAGACGCTCGGGCTCCACACGCTCGCGGAAGGTGTCGAGCATCCAGAACAGGTGGGTCAGCTGCGCAAGCTGGGGTTCGACTCGGCCCAGGGCTTCCTGTTCTCGAAGCCGGCCAGCGCGGAGGAGATCGAGCGGCTCCTCGACGTGCGGCCGACGACTGCTGCCGACCTGGAGACGCGCGCGGCCGGGATGTAGAAAGCCCCGGGACCGAGAACGGCCGCAAAAATGGGACCGGCGGAGCCCGAAGGCTCCACCGATCCCGGCGAGTTTCTACACCTGGCCCCGCGAGGTTGGCAAGATGTCCGACCGGGTTCCTGTCAATCTTCTTGGGGCCGTAACAGAGTCAGCGCCTCGGTGGCCCGGGCTCGATCGTCGGCGGTTCCTCGGCCCTCCTCGATGAACGCATCGAGCTCCTCGGAAAGGTCGCGTTCCGCGCGGCGGCGGCGGTCGTCGTCGAGGGGGAGGGTTCCTTGCAGCTTGGTCCCGCCCTCCCGGCCGCCCTCGGGGTAGTACCAGTCCTTGAACCACCGGCAACCCGCGCGCAGCATGTCCAGCCCCAGGGGGGTGGCCTGCGGGGGGACCTTCCGCCGGAGGGCCCGCTCGGTGTCGTCGCCCTCGTAGGCCACCATGACCGACCCTCCGGGCCCCACGGCCCGGGCCACCTCGGCCAGGACCTGCCGGTCCTGCACGACCAGGTCTGCCCACGGCCGGATACCTTCGGTCGGCCGGCCGGAGAACCACAGCCCTTCGGCCGCGGGGCGGCCGTCCTCCGTGCCGAGGACC
Source organism: Actinomycetota bacterium (assembly GCA_035947055.1). GTDB lineage: Bacteria > Actinomycetota > UBA4738 > UBA4738 > CALAEC01 > DASZKM01. Next base: position 3,870 of record DASZKM010000062.1, on the reverse strand, counting down.
ACCCGCTCCTCCCCGGCCGTGCGGCCCGGCCGGCGCTCCAGGAAGCGCAGCTTCGCGCTAGTCGTGGTCCTTCTCGGCGGACGCCCGGGCCCTGGCCTGGCCGTCCTCGCCGGTCACCGTGGGGACGGTGATGTCCGTCGCCGCCCATCGGTCCTTGAGCTTCTCCGCGACCGACGGCATCGTCGTGTACTCCATCTCGTCCAGCGGGAGGCGGTGCGGCTCGAACGGGCCGTGCCGGCGCAGGTACTCCATGATCTCGTTGGCGTAAGCCCGCGCCTTGTCGAACGAAGGGTCGTCGAACATGTCCCGGGACATCCCCAGCTTGCCGTCCTTGAGCTGGTAGCCGAGGCACACCACCCGGGGCGGACCGTCGAACCGGGCCGGGTGGGCATGCTCCAGCGGAACCGGAAGCAGCGGGGCATGGTGGGAGCCCCGCATCGCTCCGGCCACGGTGTGCGGGAACGAGAACGGCTCGAGGATCTCACCCACGGCGGGGAGTCCGGACTGGGCCCGGACGATCATCACCGGGTCGTCCTTGCCCACGTACCGTCCGGCCATCAGCGACAGCCGCTGGGTGCTCGTCACCGCGGCCACCTCGCCGAGGGCCTTGGAGATGACCCGTTTGATCACGTAACGGGATGGCGCCCCGATGAACAGAAGGAGGTCGTAGATCTCGGCCGGGCAGTCCAGCAGGATCCGCTGGTCCTCCTTGAGGTCGTGGACCTCGAACAGGTACCCATCGTGCATCTTGGGGTCGATGACCAGGCCGGCCGTGTTGAAGGCGTCGGCGAACATCTTGTACAGGGGCATGTTCCATGCCCCCGGCTCCGTCTTGTCTCCCAGGAAGCACAGGACGGGCTCGGAGGGACGCTCCTCGATCTCCACCTCGGCGTATCCGGGGCCCATGCCGCGGAGGTTGCCAGAGAAGGCGTCCGACAGCAGGTCCTGGCCGGCCCCATACAGGCCCAGCCGCTTGGCGATCTCCGTGGTAGCCAGGAACGTATCCCAGGCGAAGGAGTGGACCTTCTCGTTCTCCAGGCCGTGGTCGTGGGTCATGATCAGCGAGAGGTCGTCGCCGCACCACGACACCTGGCCGTCGATCAGGAGGTCACCGATGGCTCCTTCGACGGCTCTCCGACCCTCCGCGATCATGTCGGGGTGGACGGCGGAATGGCCGACCCAGCCCCCCGTATCCGCCTTGATGATGCTCAGCGTCAGCACCTGCGATCTCCTCCTTCCAGCGGGCGTGCGTGCCCACGGCGGGTTTGGTTGTCGCCCGAAATCCTACCCGTTCGCGTTGTGCAGCAACGAGGCCGATCCCTACGTGACCAGGTCCGCCCCTCGTTCCTGTGCGGCCCGGATCCCGGGGCGGAACTGCTTGATCAGGGGGGCAGACCGCGGGTCTGACCCGTAGACCAGCAGCGCGAGCATCGCTCCGTACAGCGGCAGATGCCCGATCAGCTCCTCGGTCCCCAGGAAGAACAGCGTGGCGTTGAACGGCACCCCGGCCACCAGGACCGCGAGCTGTGGCAGGGCCCCGGAGATGATCAGCAGCCCGAAGAACAGCTCGATCCCGCCGGCCAGCCGGATGAATGCCTCCGCCCCGAAGTCCAGGCCCACTGCTCGGAAGAGGTTGAACGCGGGATAGCGCTCCAGGAACGACACCGCCAGTGCCGGGCGGGCCAGCTTCTCGCTGAACGCCAGCACGACCAGCGAGGATCCCACGAGCACGCGCAGGGCCAGGAGTGCCGGGGCCACCCGCCCCGGCTCCGCGGAGGCGGCGCCCCAGCGCGCGTCACCGGGGGGAAGCACGGCCAGGAACAGCGCGACGCCCAGCAGGTCCACCCGCTCCAGGATCGGAAGGATCCCGTAGCCGAGCATCCCCACCGGTCCGCTGGCCGCGAGGACCCCCGCCGCGCCCCGGATCCGGAACCCCGTGATGAGCCACACCCCGAGGACGCCCTCCGCGATGGCCAGGGCGGAGCCGAAGGCGTTCTCCGGCAGGACCATGTTCGGTGCCAGGTACGTGCCCCTGGCCGCCTGGGCCAGGAGCGACACGCCCGCGTGCACGGCGAGGAGCCGGGGGACCCACGGCGCCAGCCGGCCGAGCGGGCGAAGGATGCCGAGCTCGGGCGAGGGCAACCGGCGGGCCGACAGGCGCCACAGCCCCGCCGCTGCCACTGCGGCGGCGATGGTGGCCAGCGTGGCCGGCTCGGCGGTGAACGACCAGTCGAACGGGGGCCTGGCGGGTGTGAACCAGGACTGGTGGTGAACGATCACGCGCTTGACGCTACCCAGGTCTGTGCGTGCGCACAAAAGAGTGACGCCGTCACGCCGCGAATGTTGTCGATGAGCACGATCCGAGAGGCGACATCTGTGCGAACGACCATCAAGAGACTGGCGGTGCTGTCGATCACCGTCGTGGTGGCCACCGCGCTGCCCGCCCCCGCCTCCACGTCGCGGTTCGCTGCATGGCAGGCTCGCCGTGACGACGCGTTCGAGCGGCTGCATGTCACCCGGGCCCTCGTTCAGACCGGGGGCCTTTCCGGTGCGGTACGGGCAGCTGCCGGGCTCGCGAATGTTGGCATCGACTCGAAGGCGCCACCCGCGCCCGGCCCGTCGGAGCCCTTCGGGGACCTCGTCGCCGCGGTAGAGCGGGCCGAAGAGACGGTCCGTCGGGCGGTCGATCTCGCGGCAGTCGATCCGGCAGACGTTCAGCAGCATGTGACTCGACTGATCGAAGCGGGCGGGGGATCGGTGCCCGCCGCTGCGGACGCCGCCGTGGATCAGTCGGCGCTGTATCAGGCCGCCTTTGTGATCGCCGCAGCCGTCGACCAGACGCTGCGTTCCGAGCTGCCATCAGGCCACGCCGCCGGCACGGCCGTCACGGTGGGGTGCGAGGTCCTCGACCAGCACCCGGCCCTGTGCATCGGAGGCAGCGGCGCCAACCGCTACGAGAAGGACTACGCGCTTCTGGTCGACCTCGGTGGAGACGACGTGTACGCGAACTCCGCGGGCGGTGCCGATCCGACCCGGAACGGCCTGGGCGTCTCGATTGTCCTCGATCTGGCCGGAGCCGACCGGTACGAGACCTCCCTTCCGGCCGCGAGCGGGGCGCGGGCGGTTCAGGGCGCCGGGGTGGCCGGCGTGGGGATGCTCGTCGATGCCGGAGGCAACGACACGTACGCGGCCACCTCCACCACCGGGGGGGTGCCCGCGCAGGGGCAGGGATTCGGAAGCCTCGGGTTCGGGATGCTCGCCGATCTGGCCGGCCAGGACTCGTACCGGGTGGCCAGTCTGGGCCCGGCCGTGGGCTTCTCCCCGGCGGCGGGGCAGGCCTACGGCGTGCTCGGGGCCGGCGTTCTGGTCGACGGCGGCGGCAACGACGCGTACGCGCTGGAGGCCCTCCCCAGCTCATCCGTCAACCAGGACGGCGTGCTCGTGGTGGGGAAACCGTACGTTCAGGGACAGTCCTTCACCGGATTCCCGGCGGCGGCGGTGTTGGCCGATACGGCCGGCGACGACATCGTGCTCATGCAGGCCCGAACCGCTCCGGTGGCCGACGACGAGACCCGTCCGGTGGCCGAGCCTTCCGCCGGCGTGGAGGGAGCGGGCTACGGCTTCCTGGGTGGAGCCTCGGTGGTCCTGACCGGGGGTGGGAAGACGACGTGGACGGCCACGGCTGTCGCCCGGGCACCGTTCGGCAGCCTTGGGGCGGACGCCGATGCCTTCGGGGTCGGGGAGCTCGGCTACGGCGCCCTGCACGACGCGGGAGGTGACGACGCCTATGTTGTGGAGGCGATCTCCCGAGCCGTGCAGCGAACGGTGGTCAGGACGGGATGCGGCTGCGTGGACGCGCTGGCCCAGGCG
>DASZKM010000061.1:0-4287 GCA_035947055.1 Actinomycetota bacterium | reverse complement strand
CGCCAAGCCGGTGGGGATCTTCGCAGTCGACGGTGATCGACCCCACCTTGATTCCACCCAACCCACCCATCATTTGAAGATCGTCTCCCGGTAGTAGCGCAGCTCGGTAATCGACGCCCGGATGTCGGGCAGGGCCCGGTGGTCGTCGGCCTTCTCCGGACGGGCGGCGAACGGCTCCCGGTACCACCGCCGGCACAGCTCCTTGACCGACGACACGTCGATCGACCGGTAGTGGAGGTGCTCCTCGATTTCGGGCAGGTAGCGGGCCAGGAAACGGCGGTCCATCCCGATCGAGTTGCCGCACAGCGGCACCGTCCTCGGTTCCGGGACGTGACCCTTGATGTATTCCAGGACCTTCCGGCCGGCTTCCTCCAGCGGGATCCCGGCCGTGCCGATCTCGGCCAATAGCCCGGACCGTTCGTGCATCTGACGGACGAAGTCGCTCATCAGGGCCAGTACCTCGGCCGGCTGGGCCACGACGACCGTGAGCCCATCGTCGAGCGGTTCGAGTGTGGTGGCCGACGTGGCGAGGACGGCGATCTCCACGATGGCGTCTTTCTCGACGTCGAGACCGGTCATCTCCAGGTCCATCCACACCAGCACGTCGCTCACGGAACAGCACGCTACAGGCACTAACTTCTGCGAGCGTGACGCGCCTCGTCGGCCCCCGGGTGGTGCTCCGGCCGCTCGAACCGGCCGACGGTGACGCCTGGCGCGAAGTCCGTTGGCGGAACCGGGAGTGGCTCGAGCCGTGGGAGCCGCTGCCCGAACCGGGCTCGCCCGACCTGATGCGCGACGCCGCCGCCTTCCGGGCCCGGTGTGCCTCGGCCGCCCGGCAGCGCCACCTCGACACCGCCCACCCGCTGGCGATCTTTCTCCATGACGGCACGCTGTGCGGGGAGATCAACCTGTCGGGCATCCAGCGGGGCCCGTTCCAGAGCGCCCATGTCGGTTACTGGATCGACCAGGCCCATGCGGGGCAGGGCCTCGTACCCGAAGCGCTCGTCCTGGTGCTGCGTCTGGCGTTCGAGGAACTCAAGCTTCACCGGGTCGAGGTGGCGATCGTCCCCCGGAACAAGGCCAGCCGACGGGTCGTCGAGAAACTCGGCCTGCGCGAGGAGGGGATCGCCAAGGACTACCTGCAGATCCGCGGCGTATGGGAGGACCACGTCCGCTACGCGATCACGATCTCCGAATGGATGACCCGCCGGCCCGAACTGACCGAGCGGTTCCTTACGCGGAGCCCGGTGTGACCTGAACGCAGGCGAGGATGCCCGCCATGAGATCGCGGATCGACAGGATCCCGATCTCGTGGTCGCCGTCGATGACGACCAGGTGGCGGATGCCGTGTTCCTTCATCGTGCGAGCGGCCTCCATGACGTCCCACTCGGAGGTCGCGACGATGGCGTTCCACGTCATGTAATCGGCCACGGTGGCCGTTTGGAGGTCGGCCCCGTCGGCCACCGCTCGCAACACGTCGCGCTCCGAGAGGATTCCCGGCGCCTCCTCAGTGAGCACGATCGCCGAACCGACTCGCTTCGCGCTCATGAGCTTGGCTGCCTGGGCCAGTGTGTGGGCGGGACCCACCGTGACCAGATCCCGCACCACGAGGTCGCGGATCTCCATGCCGGAAGTGTAGTGGTACGTCGGGCCAATGATCGGCGGGTCTCTCCGGCCAGAATCGCCCCTGGCGGCGTCCTCCTCGTCGGCCTAGCTCCAGCTAGGCCTCCTCGTCGATCCTTGCCAGGAACGATTCTGACTCGGAGATCCCTCGCCGCTATTGACCCGACGCACCACTAGACGCTACGAGGCCGGTGGTTCCCCGGGTTCACGACCGCCGGCGAACGCCGGAAGAAATCCTCCACCTCGGGGTCGTACCGGTAGGCCGGTGGGCGGTCGCCCACGGTGGAGCGCAGCCGCAGGCTCCGGGCGAAGTCCTCGACGGTGCCGGCCGACGTGTAGCGGTACCGGTAGCCGGCGTCCTTGAGCCGCTGGTTGTCGACGCCCCGGCCGAAGCGCAACAGGCTCTGCACCTCGAGCGGGAGATCGACGATTCCCAGGCGGCGCAACGCCCCGGCGGCCACGCCCGTCCCCACCGGGGTGATCGGCACCCGGCGCCGACCGACGATCCGGCAGACGTCGCTCCAGACCACCGTGCCGTCGCCGGCCACATTGAAGACTCCGGGCAGGTCGCGGCGTGCAGTGAAGCACAGGGCGCCGAGCACGTCGTCCTGGTGGGTGAACTGGAGGCGGGGGTCGAAGCCGAAGATCTCAGGCACCACCGGGAGCCGCAGGGCCTTCGACAGCGGCGTGTCGAGGTCGGGCCCCAACACATTGGAGAACCGCAGCCGGGTCACCACCACGTCGGGGTGATCGTCGGCGAAGTCGGAGACGTAGCCCTCCGCCTCCAGCAGGCTGCGCTCCACCCGGGTGCGGGCCGGCCCGGTGCGGTGGGTCTCCTCGGCGAAGAAGTACGGGTCCCGCGGGCTCGACCCGTAGACCAGCGTGGAGGACTTGAGCACCAGCTTGCGCACTGACGAGCCCGGCGCTCCGGCCGCCGCCAGCAGGTTCATGGTGCCGATCACGTTGGTCTCGTGCAGGGCGCGGGAACCGATCGTGGTGGAGTCGACCTCGAGATGGGTGTGGAGGATCGTGTCGACCTCGGTGGCCCGCACCAGCCGGGACAGGATCGAGTAGGAGGAATCGGCCCGCACCACCTCGGTGCGCTCCAGCGGCACCCTCGGTGCCCGGGTGTCGAGCCCGACGACAACCTCGACAGAGGGGTCCTGTTCGATGACCTGCGCCGTCCGCCCGCCCCAGAAGGTGCCGATGCCGGTGACGAGAATCCGCTGCCCACCCGTCGATTGCCCACCTCTCGATTGCCCTGGCATCAGCCGAACCACACGCTGCGACGGCGGGACAGCATGTCGTAGAGGGCGTCCTGGATCTGGATGCGGATCGCCTCCGACTCCTCCATCACCCGGCTGCGGCTGTAGCGCTCCTGCCCGCCGGGCACATCGAAGTGCACCGGGTCGAGCACCCGCAGCTTGAACTTCGCCGGGAAGTAGGTCACGAGCCCGAGCGGCCCGAGCAGGACCATGTTGGCCGTCAACGGCACGAACGGAACTCTGAGAAGCCGGGCGAGCGTGCCGCTGCGAGCGAGGATCGGCATCGACTCCTCCGCGCCGACGACGGCGATGGGCACGATCGGAACGCCGGCCCGCATGGCCGTCTCCACGAATCCGCCGCGGCCGAAGCGCCTGAGCTGGTAACGGTCCTTGTAGAGCTTGCTCGGCCCCTTCACCCCTTCGGGAAAGACGAGGACGAGTTGGCCTTCGTCGTGGAGGAGGCGGTGGGCGTTGTCGGGGTGGGCGGTGACGCCACCGGCCCGCGACCACAGGGTGCCGACCAGCGGGACGCTCCGGAAGAAGAAGTCGGCCAGGCCATAGACCGGGCGGCCCAGCTCCTTTTCGATGCCGTGCATGATGACAGGAGCGTCGGACGGGATGGCCGCCGCATGATTGGCGACGAGGAGGGCCCCGCCGGCCCGGGGAACCCGCTCCAGCCCCTCCCACTCCGTCCGGAACCAGTGGCTGTAGATCGGGTCGTAGATCGTGCGTGCCAGCTGCCGCATGCGTTCGCTGCGACCCCAGCCGTCGACATCGGACAGCCTGCCCTCGAGGTCTTCGACGCCGGGGTTCGGCGGCCGGGGGACCGGGACGAGTTCCCGACCGGTCGACGTCTCGGCGCCGATGAGCGGCAGGGAAGTCGGCAGTTCGGGCTCCACAGCCCGCCCATTATGGTCGGGCCCCTGATGACAGGACGGAGCCGGGGACTACGGCACGCCTTCCGGGCGTTACGGCACCGGGACTTCGCCCTGTTCTGGTCGGGCGCCTTGGTGTCGAGCATCGGCATGTGGATGCAGAGCGTGACGGTCCCGTTCGTCATCCACGAGGCCACCGGCTCGGCCACCTGGGTGGGGTTGAGCGCCTTCGCCCAGTTCGCCCCGGTCATGGTGATGAGCCCGCTCGGTGGCGCGCTCGCCGACCGCCATGCCCGCCGGACGATCCTCGTCTGGAACCAGATGGTGTTGCTGGTCCTGGCCCTCGCCCTCTGGCTGTCGGTGCACGGCGGGGTGATCCGCCCCGGCCTGATGGTGACGCTGGTGGGCCTGAGCGGCATCGTGGCCGGCCTCGGCATTCCTTCCTGGCAAAGCTTCGTGGCCGAGCTGGTACCCAGGGAGTCCCTGCTGAACGCGGTCACGCTGAACTCAGCGCAGTTCAACGT
>DASZKM010000060.1:0-18944 GCA_035947055.1 Actinomycetota bacterium | reverse complement strand
GTCGAGCCCCGGGGAGCGCGTCGAGACCGCGACGCTTGACTGCGCGGCGAGGTGCATGACGACCTCGGGGCGGTGCCGCTCGAACAGCGACGCGAGCGCGTCCGCACGGATGTCGAGGTGCTCGAACGAGAACTCCTTGCCGTACGACCGGGCCTCGGCGAGGTTGGCGATGCGCCCGGTGGAGAGGTCGTCGACCCCGATGACCCGGTGACCTTCGGCCAGGTGCCGGTCGCACAGGTGCGAGCCGATGAACCCGGCGGCGCCCGTGACGACCATGGTCCCGGCCTGAACCGCCATCAGAGGGCCAACCCCGGCTCCGCGGACACGTCGATGGGATCCCGCTCGCCGCGAGCCAGGCGGAACGCCCCCGCCGCGGCGATCATGGCGCCATTGTCCGTGCAGAGCTCCAGCGGTGGGTAGTGCACCCGGAGCCCCCTCCCCTCGGCCTCCTCGCGGATCCGCTGTCGGAGCCGGGAGTTCGCCACGACCCCGCCTCCCAGGAGGATCGTGTCGACCTTCCGCTCCCGCGCGGCGGCGATGGTCTTCTGGACCTGGACGTCCACCACCGCCTCCTGGAAGGACGCGGCCAGGTCCGGCAGCGAGGGCTCCCGCCCAGCGTCCCGCTCGGCCCGAACGTGGCGGATCACCGCGGTCTTCAGGCCGGACAGCGAGAAGTCGTAGTCCCCGGAGCCGGCCATGGCCCGGGGGAACCGCACCGCGTCGGGGTTGCCGTCCTTGGCCAGGCGGTCGAGCGCCGGCCCCCCCGGGAAGCCCAGGCCCAGGAACCGGGCGATCTTGTCGAACGCCTCCCCCGCGGCGTCGTCCACGGTCTGACCCATCAGCTCGTACCGGTGCTCCTCGGGCATGTGCACCAGCATGGTGTGGCCGCCGGACACCAGGAGACACACGTACGGCGGCTCCGGCGGGCCGTGCTCCAGGAAGTTCGCGTAGATGTGACCCTCCAGGTGGTTCACCCCGATGAGGGGGACATCGAGGGCCAGGGCCACCGCCTTGGCAGACGCCAGCCCGACCAGCAGGGCGCCCACCAGGCCGGGGCCCTGGGTCACCGCCACGCCCTCGATGTCCCGCCATCCCGTCGAGGCATCCCCGAGGGCCAGATCCATCAGGCGGTTGAGGCGCTCGAGATGGGCCCGGGAGGCCAGCTCGGGGACCACGCCTCCGAACGGCCCGTGGATGTCGTGCTGGCTGGCCAGGACGTTCGACCGGACCTTCAGGCCATCCTCCACCACCGCCACCGCGGTCTCGTCACAGGACGTCTCGATCCCCAGGACCTTCACGACGGGGCGACCCCCCGGGGCGCACCGGCCAGGATCTGCTCCAGCAACCGTCCGTACTCGGGCGAGCGGATGTCGTCGGTCCACATCACGACGGCGTCCTCGCTCGTTTCCTGGTAGTAGTTCTTCCGCACGCCGACCGGCCGGAAGCCGAATCGCGCGTACATCCGCTGCGCTCCCCAGTTCGTCACCCGAACCTCCAGCGAGACAGCCGTGGCGCCCATCCGAACCGCCTCGGTGATCAGCTCGTACAGCAGCCGGGTCCCGATCTTCCGCCGGTGGAGCGTCGGATCGACGGCGATCGTCGTCACGTGGGCCTCATCGCCGTAGTTGATGAGCCCGCCGTACCCGACCACCGACCGGCCCTCCAGGGCCACCAGGTAGTAGCGTCCTCGCCCCGCGGTCATCTCCGACAGGAACAGGCTGGGGCTCCACGGACGCGGGTAGACCTGGCGTTCGATGGCCATGACGCCTTTCAGGTGGCGCCGGCGCATCCGGGTGATCTCGATGTCAGGCGACTCGGCCTGCTCGAGACCAATCGATCTCCGCATCCGACTTCCTCACGTAGTAGGGCACCACATCTCCGGGACGAGAGGTCTCCTCTCGCTGAAACCGCGGGAGGGCCAGCTCCAGCAGCGAATCGGCGGTGGGGAACGCCGTCGAGATCGACGCGAACTCGACGCCGGAGGCGGCCTCGTGCAGCTGCCGGCGATACAGCAGGCCCCCCATCCCCACCAGCAGGATCTCGTCTCTGGACACCTCCATGTCGGCAGCCAATCGTTCCGGCGACCCCGACAGGTACCCGGTCTCCCGCGTCACCCCGCCCGGGACGGGCCGGTAGAACGCGTAGAACACCTCACCGCGCTTGGCGTCGGTCACCGCGGCGATCCGCGACTTCGAATACCGCACCGAGAAGGCCAGGACGTCCAGCGAGCCGATCCCCACCACCGGGACCCGAAGGACCTGGGCCAGGGCCCGAGCCGTCGACACTCCCACCCGAAGCCCGGTGAACAGCCCGGGGCCGAGCCCGACCGCGATCCCGCTCAGCTGGGAGGGACGGACCTCGGTGAGGTCGAGGAGGTGCCGGATCCCGGGGACCACGGCCTCGGAATGGCCCCGGGCCCAGGAGACCTGCTGGGCGGCCAGGACGCCCTGCTCGCTGCCCAGGGCCACGGAGGTCTGGGGCGTTGACGTCTCCACCGCAAGGACCAGCATCAGGCCGCCTTCCACGGGGCCAGCAGGCTCTCCAGGCGTTCCCACCGGGGAGGCCAGGCCGGTCCCTTCCCTCGCAGCGACAGGCGCCGGGCCTCGCCGTTCTCCACCCGGAGCTCTACCCGCAGGTGCGAAGGAGGCAACAGCGCGTCGATGGCGTCCCCCCACTCGATGAACACCACGCCCCCGGGGTCGAGGAGGTCGTCGAACCCCAGGTCCAGCACCTCCTGGATCCGGTTCAGCCGATAGACGTCCACGTGGTAGACGGGGACGTCCCCCCGGTACTCCCGGACCAGCACGAAGGTGGGTGACGTTACCGTGTCCGACACACCCAGGCTTCGGGCCGCCCCCTGCACGAACGCGGTCTTGCCGGCGCCCAGATCGCCGGTGAGGCTCACCACGTCGCCCGGGAACAGAAGAGCGGCCAGGGTGCTGGCGGCCTTGCGGGTCTCGTCGGGCGAACGGGTCACGATCTCCAGAGGGCCCGCGCTCACGGTGACCTCAGAACAGACCGAGCTGCTCCTCGGCCCGGACCGGACCACCGGTCCGGCGAGCGTCGAGCAGCGTCTCCCTGATCGTGGCGAAGTCGGAGCGGATGGCCTCCATGGTTCGGGAGGCGTCCCCTCCTCCTCGCAGGACGGCGGCCGGATGGAAGGTGGGGATGATGATGCGGCCGTTCCACGGATGGCGCTGGCCTCGGACCTTCGAGATGGCCACGGGACGGTCCAGCAACACCCGGGTGGCGAAGTTGCCCAGCGTGGTGATGACGGTGGGGTCGACCAGCTCGATCTGCTCCATCAGGTACGGCTTGCAGGTCTCGATCTCATCGGGCAGCGGGTCGCGGTTGCCCGGAGGCCGGCACAAGACCACGTTCGTGATGCGGACTTCCTCGCGGCGCATCCCGATGTCGCCGAGCAAGCGGTTGAGGAGCTGGCCGGCCGCCCCCACGAACGGAAGGCCCTGCTTGTCCTCGTGGAAGCCGGGACCCTCGCCGATGAACATCAGGTCGGCGTCGGGATCCCCGTCTGCGAACACCACCTGCGTACGCCCCGCCGACAGGCGGCACCGCGTGCAGGAGGAGACGATCGTGGCCAGCTCCTGCAGTCGGGTGGTCATGGCTGTCGGCGAACGGCCCGGCGGATGGCTTCGGCTAACACTTGCTCCGCCATGCGTTCGAGAGTGGGCTGCGGCGCCTCGGTCCTCCCCGTGGCCAGCGTGAAGATGGTGTCCCCGTCCCACATTGTATGCGCGGGTCGGACCGCTCGGGCAAGACCGTCATGGGCGGCGACGGCCAGCAGGTGCGCACGGTCCTTCGTCAGCCGGGCATCCGTGGCCACCACGGCGATCGTGGTGGCGGTGCCCGCCGCGCCGGGCCACGCCGGCCGCTGCGGCTCTCCTTCCTCGCCGGGCAGAGCCCCGGCGATGGCCGTTCCGTCGTCCGCCACCACCTCGCCGTAAGCGTTCACCGCGGCCAGCGCCCCCACCGTGACATCCGCCTCGGTCACGGCCGCGGTTCCCACGCCGCCGGGCACGGCCCGCTGCGGGCCGTGCAGCTTGGCCACGGTGGCCCCCGTCCCCGCTCCCACCCCGCCTTCCGCGACGTGCTCCGTCGCTGCCCGGCAGGCGGCGTAGCCCTGGTCGGGGCCCGGCCGGGCGCTGGCGTCACCGACACCAAGGTCGAACAGCACTGCGGCCGGCACGATGGGGACCCGGGCCACGCCGGTGTCGAACCCCGTTCCCTGCTCCTCCAGCCACCGGGCCACACCGTCCGCCGCGGCCAGGCCGAACGCGCTTCCTCCGCTCAACACGACGGCGTGCACCTCGCTGACCAGCATCCCGGGGCGCAGGAGGTCGGTCTCGCGCGTGCCCGGCGCTCCTCCGCGGACCTCGCCGGAGCCCACCGTTCCCGGAGGCGGAAGGACCACCGTGCAGCCGGTCATCCCCACGGGATCGCTCCAATGACCCACCCGGATCCCGGAGACCGCGGTGATCACGCCCGGCCGGCCGCCGCGCGGCTCCGAGCGAAGACCTTGGCCAGGAACCGCTCCATCACCTCGTTGAACACCCGGTGGCGTTCCAGCATCGAGACGTGTCCGGCGCCGGTGATGACAACCGCCGTGGCGTCGGGGAGGGCGGCACGCATGGCCTGGGCCGAGGTCTTCGGCGTGATGAGGTCGCGGTCCCCCACCACGACCAGCGACGGGACCATGATGTGCTCCAGGACGTCGCGAAGGTCGATCTCCGTGATGTCCCGCAGGGTGTGAACCCACACCTCGACCGGGGCATCGGCCGAGATCCGGCTGACGTGCTCGACGTGCGAGGGCGACGCGCCGGGCCCGAAGTTCGTGGCCCACCCGACCAGGAACGTGAGATCGGCTCCGAACTTCCGGACCCGTTTCTGGAGCCGCTCGGCGAGCTCGGGCCGGTCCGAGTACCGGGTCCCTGCGCGCCGCAGCGCCCACCCCAGGCGGGCCCCCAGTCCGCCGAACACCTCCCGGAGGACGTCAGACGCGGCCGTGTCGGTGAACACCACCCCGGCCACGCGGCGAGAGAACTCCTCCGGGAACTGCTGCACGAAGGACAGGATGGCCATCCCGCCCATGCTGTGCCCCACCAGGATCACCGGGCCGTCGCCGGCGCTCAGACGCAGGACGGTCTCGATGTCTTTCCCCATGGCCACCAGTGAGTAGTCGCCCGAGGCCGGCCGCCCCGACCGCCCGTGGGCCCGGTGATCCACGAGCACGCACCGGTACCGGTCGGAGAATGCCTTCCACTGGTAGTGCCACGTGGTCATGTCCAGGCTGAACCCGTGCAGGAACAGGAGGACCGGCGCGTCCTTCGGCCCCGCCGCGCGGACGTGGAGCTCCGTCCCGTCGAACGACCGCACCGGGCCGAGATCCTCGGGCGGAAGCTCGGTCAGGTCCTCGCTCGCTCCCGGGTCGGGGCGGCCCCGCAGCCGCCGCACCGCGGTGCGCTGCGCGGCCACCACCGCCGCCGCGGTGGCAGCCGTGACACCAAGGCCGATGGCCAGGCCGCGGAACCGTGAACGCTCAGCCACGGTACTCCCGGGGAACGCGCTCGCTGATCCCGCACACGATCTCGTAGGCGATGGTTCCCGTTCGGTCGGCCACCTCGGTGGCCGAGATCTCCTCGTCCCCCTGCCGGCCGAACAGCACCACCTCGTCACCCGGCTCCACGCGGTCCTCGCCGCAATCCACCATGAGCTGATCCATGGTGATGGTCCCAGCGATCGGGTACCGACGCCCCCGGATGAGCACCCGGCCGGCATCCGACAGGGCCCGGGGATAGCCGTCCGCGTACCCCACGGGTACCGTAGCGATGGTCGAGGGGCGGTCGAGCCGGTACCGGTGTCCGTACGAGACCGCCTCCCCCGCGTCCAGCCGCTGCACGAACCCGACCCGGGATCGAAGGGACATGGCCGGTGCCAGCTTCACTCGGTCGGCGACCGGAGCGGCGGGAGCCAGGCCGAACAGCCCGATCCCCACCCGGACGAGATCGAGATGCGACTCGGGGATGGCCACCGCCGCGCCCGTGTTCGCGGCATGGCGGTACCGCGGGTTGATGCCTGCGGCCTGCAGTTCGCCGAGCACCGAGCGGAACGCGGCCAGCTGGCGGGCGGTGGTCGGCTCATCGAGCTCCTCGGACCGGGCGAAGTGTGTCCACACGCCGTCCAGCTCCATCCCCAGATCGAGGACGTCGGTGCAGAACGCCGCGGCGCGTCCCGGGGGGAGACCCACCCGGTGCATGCCGGTGTCGACCTTGACGTGGACCCGGGCCGGACGGCCGAGCGCTGAGGCGGCCTCGGAGAGCGCCGTCAGGCCCGCGGCCGTGTACACCGTGGGGGTCAGGTCGGCGGCCAGCGCGTCCTTCTCCCCGCCGGGGGGGAACTCGGTGAGCAGGAGGATCGGCGCCGTGATCCCCGCCTCCCGCAGGCGGATCCCTTCTTCGATCAGGGCCACGCCGAGCCAGGAGGCGCCGGCGTCGAGCGCCGCCGTGGCCACGGCCACGTCACCGTGGCCGTACGCGTTGGCCTTGACCACCGCCATGAGCTCCACAGCGTCGGGCTTCAGGGTTCGCACGTTGCGGCGGATCGCCTCCAGATCCACCTCGGCCACCGTGGGGCGGAAACGGATCACGCGCTGCCTCGGAGCCGGCCGGCGGCCTCGGGAAGGGCCGCGGCCACGTCCATCGCGGTTCCCCCGTCGCCGCGCCGCTCCCCCACGAGCTCGCCGGCCAGCCCGTGGACGAACGCGCCCAGAGTCGCCGCGTCCGCGGCGGCCAGGCCGCGAGCGAGATAGGCGCCGATCGCCCCGGTGAGGACGTCGCCGGTCCCCCCGGTGGCCAGGGCGGGAGAGCCCGTGGGGTTGATCCGCACGTCGCCTTCGGGAATCGCCACCACCGTGCGGGGACCCTTCAGGAGGACGACGCAGCCGGTCTCGGACGCCGCCTTCCTGGCGAAGCCCAGCCGGTCCTCTTCCACCTCCCCGGCGGGCATGCCGAACAACCGGGCGAACTCCCCGGCATGGGGAGTGACCACCGCCGGGGAACGTCGCCGGGCCAGATCGCCGGCCTGGCCGGCGAACGCGTTCACCGCATCGGCGTCGGCAACCACGGGCACCGGCGACTCGGCCACCAGGCGGCGCACGAACGCGGGTGTCTCCTCGTCGGTGGACAGGCCGGGGCCCATGGCCACCGCGTCGAACCGGTCGATCGTCTCGGCCACCACCTCCCAGGCCTGCTCGGACGCCGATCCGGCCGGCCCCT
The DNA here is from genome assembly GCA_035947055.1 of Actinomycetota bacterium. Lineage (GTDB taxonomy): Bacteria > Actinomycetota > UBA4738 > UBA4738 > CALAEC01 > DASZKM01. The sequence goes on along the minus strand of DASZKM010000060.1, from coordinate 11,652 downwards.
CGGGCAGCGGAAGGAACGTCGCCTCGGCCATGCCGGCCTGGACCGTGGGAAGCACGCTCTCCGGAGCGGCCACCGTCACCAGCCCGGCGCCCGCCCGGTAGGCGCCCGCGGCCACCAGCCGGGCCGCGCCGGTGAACCTCCGGGAGCCCGCTACGACCAGCACCACGCCGGTTCGCCGCTTGTTGGTTTGCGGGGGGCGGAGGGGAAGGAGCGAGCGCGCGTCGTCGGCTTCCACCAGGACGACGTCGGCGCGGAGGAGATCCGGCGGAAAGCCGATGTCGGCGACCTCCAGCACGCCGGCACGCTCCGCGCCGGGAAACAGCACGTCCCCCACCTTGGGAGCACCCAGGGCCACCGTGGCCTCGGCCCACACGGCCGGGCCGCGAGCCGCCCCGGTATCGCCCTCCACGCCGGAGGGGATGTCCACGGCCACCACCGGGGCTCCTCCTTCGTTCAGTGCCTCGATGGCCTCGGCGTAGGGGGCCTCTGGACTGCCGCGGAAACCGGTCCCCACGATCGCGTCCACCGCGACGTCGGCTCTGGCCAGCGAGCGATCGACCGCCGCGCGGGAGAACCGCCGTGGCGTGATGCCGGTATGCCGCAGTCGGTCGAGGTTCACGGCGGCCGGCCCCCGAAGGTCGGCCGGGTCGGCCAGGAGGAAGACGTCCACCGCCATGCCCGCTCGGGACAGGAACCGGGCGGCGACGAGGCCGTCTCCGCCGTTGTTGCCCTTCCCGCAGACCGCGACGGCCCGGCGCCCGTAGGCTCCTCCCGCCAATGCCATCGCGGCCCGAGCCACGGCCAGGCCGGCCCGCTCCATGAGGTTCTCGACCGGGATGCCCCGGGCTTCGGTCTCCCGGTCCAGGGCCTGGGTCTCGGCGGCCGTCAGGACGGGCCGCACGCTACCCCCCTACCGCGACGCAGAACGCTGCGGCGATCCGTCGTTCGTGACTCAACGAGAGGAAGACTTCGGACGCCCCGACCTGCTGGGCTCGTGTCCGAGCGGCGCCGTCCAGCGCCAACCGCGGAACCCCGTTCGACTCGCGCTGCACGCGGATGTCTGGATACCGCATCCCCGGGACTCCGCCCAACGCCTTGGCCGCCGCCTCTCTGGCGGCCCATCGCGCCGCATATGCCGCTGCCGGAACGGCCACCTGTTCGCAATAGGCGACCTCCTCGGGAGTGAACACGCGCTCTCGGAACCGGGGCTGACGCTCGAGGAGCGCCCGCATCCGCTCCACCTCGACGACATCGACGCCGATGCCCACGATGCGCATCGGCCGCCTACTCCACGGTAACGGACTTTGCCAGATTGCGGGGCTGGTCGACGTCGCACCCGCGAAGCTTGGCCATCCGATAGGCCAGCAGCTGAAGAGGAATCGAGACGACGATGGGCGACAGGAGCTCGGGCGTCCGAGGGACCTCGATGACATGGTCGGCGTACCGTCCGATCTCCGCGTTGCCCTCGGTGGCCACGGCGATGACCTCGGCACCTCTGGCCTTCACTTCCTGGATGTTGGAGAGAACCTTCGGGTACACGTGGCACTCGGTGGCGACGGCCACTACCGGAAGGCCCGGTTCCACCAGGGCGATCGCGCCGTGCTTCAGCTCTCCGGCCGGATACCCCTCGGCGTGGATGTAGGAGATCTCCTTCAGCTTCAGAGCCCCTTCCAACGCCGCGGGATACCCGGTGTGCCGGCCGATGAACAGGACATCGCGGGCCGTGTGGTACTGCCGGGCGATGTCGGAGATCTGAGCGTCCAGCTGCAAGCATCGGCGAACCTGCCCTGGGAGCTCCAGGATCCGGTCGACCGCCCAGCCGATCTCTTCGTCGAACATGGACTGACGGACCTGGGCCAGGTACAGCGCCAGCAGGTCCAGGGCCACCATCTGCGTGGTGAACGTCTTCGTTGCCGCCACGCCGACCTCCGGACCGGCGTGCGTGTACATCACGGCATCGGCGTCACGGGACACCGACGAGCCGACGGTGTTGGTGATGGCCAGGACGCTCGAGCCCTGCTCCTTGGCGTGGCGGACCGCTTCGAGCGTGTCGATGGTCTCCCCGGACTGGGAGATGGCCAGCGTCAGCGTGTTGCCGTCCAGGACCGGATCGCGATACCGGAACTCGCTGGCGATCTCGATCTCAACTGGGATCCGGGTCCAGTGCTCGATGGCGTACTTGGCCACCATCCCGGCGTGGTACGCGGTGCCGCAGGCCACGACGAACACCTTGTTCACGTTCCGGATGGCGTCCTCGCTCATCCGGAGCTCGTCGAGGCGGTGCTTCCCGGCCCGGACCCGGCCTCGGATCGTGTCCCTGATCGCCGTGGGCTGGTCGTGGATCTCCTTGAGCATGAAGTCGTCGAACCCGGCCTTCTGGGCCCGGCGGAGGTCCCAGTCCACCTCCATCGGCACCGCGGGGATCTCCGTGCCCTCCAGGTCGGTGATGCGGACCCCGTCGGCACGGACCTCCACCATCTGGCGATCGCCGAGCGGCACGATCCGCCGGGTCCGGGGAAGGATGGCCGGGGCATCGGACGCCACCAGGTTCTCTCCGTCACCCAGCCCGATGACGATCGGCGACGACAGCCGGACGCCGACGATGACGTCGGGTTCGTCCATGGACATCGCCACCAGCGCGTACGCGCCTTCCAGGTTGCGGACGGCAGAGCGAACGGCGTCTGCCAGCGATGCCCCGTTTGCCACCGCCGCCTCGATGAGATGCGCGACGCATTCGGAGTCGGTATCCGACTCGAACAGATGACCGTCGGCTTCCAACCGCTGTCGGAGCTCGTCGAAGTTCTCGATGATCCCGTTGTGGATCACCGCGATGCGTCCGTGGCAATCCACGTGGGGGTGCGCATTGCGATCGACCGGCTGGCCGTGCGTCGCCCATCGGGTGTGCCCGATGCCCGCCTGGCCGATGGGGTGTCCCTGCTCGGCGAGCTCCTTCTCGAGCATCTCCAGCTTCCCGGCGGTCTTGATGACTTTCAGACCGTCATTGAGGATGGCGATGCCCGCGGAGTCGTATCCGCGATATTCAAGGCGTTCGAGACCCTCCATGATGATGGGGAGCGCCTCGTCCGGCCCTACATAGCCGACGATGCCGCACATGAGGGGGGAATACTAGTCCCACAACTGGGTGTCCGCCAATATCTCAATAACACGCGCGCTTAGGCGTGTGACGCTTCTGTAACGACCTCGACGAGGGCCCGAGCGTGTCGCTGTGCCTCGTCTTCCGTCTCTGCCTCGACCATCACTCGAACGAGCGGCTCGGTGCCGGACGCACGCACCAGGACGCGGCCGCGTTCGCCGAGGGCACGTTCGGCCGCTTCGACCGCACCTTTCACCGCGGGCGCGTCCGCAGCGGCGACCGGATCCGACGCGGGAACGTTCTCGAGCACCTGCGGATACCGATGCATGGCCGCTGCAAGCTCGGACAGCGGTACGCCCTTCCGGGCGGCCAGCGACAGGAATCGGATCGCGGTGAGGATCCCGTCACCGGTGGTGGCTCGGTCCAGGAAGATCACGTGACCGGACTGCTCGCCGCCCAGGCCCGCGCCGCCGCGGATCATCTCCTCCAGGACGAACCGATCCCCCACCGCGGTCTCCAGCACCGTGATACCGGCCCCCTCCATGGCCACCTTGAAACCGAGGTTGGCCATGACCGTGACCACCACCGTGTCTTTCGGGAGAAGGCCGTCCTCCTTCATGGCCAGCGCACAGGCCGCGATCACCTGGTCGCCGTCGATCAGCTCACCGGTCTCATCGGCGAAGAGGGCTCGGTCCGCGTCGCCGTCGAACGCCACGCCGGCGTCCGCACCGGTGGTCCGGACGGTGTCGGCCATGGCCTCGGGATGGGTCGCTCCCACGTCGACGTTGATGTTCATCCCGTCGGGGGCGGCGCCGATGACCTCGATGTCCGCGCCCAGTGACCGAAGCGCGCGCGGGGCGATGACGTGGGCGGCCCCGTGGGCGCAGTCGGCCACGACCTTCATCCCGTCGAGGCGGGTCTCGGTGGAGGCGGTCAGATGGTCCACGTACCGATCCACGGGCTCGGTAGCGGGCCTGATCCGGCCCACGCCGCGTCCATCGGGCCGGAGACCATCGCCGCCTCGAACGAGCCGATCCATCTCGTCCTCGACCGCATCCGGCAGCTTCATCCCGTCACCCGAGAAGAACTTGATGCCGTTGTACTCGGGTGGATTGTGGGAAGCGGACACCACGGCCCCCCCGGCCAGCCCCAGCTCGACCGTCAGGAAGGCCACCCCGGGCGTGGGGAGCACTCCGACATCGGCGACGTCAACGCCCCCCGACGCCGCCCCCGCGGCGACGGCCGCGGCCAGCATGTCGCCGGAGGACCGGGTATCCCGGCCCACCACGAGCCCCGGCCGACCTGAGGCTCCCCGAGAGATGACCGTGGCGGCCGCTCTGCCCAGGGCGAACGCCAGCTCCGGGGTGAGGTCGCGGTTGGCCACGCCGCGCACACCGTCGGTTCCGAACAAGGCTGGCACGCGGGGCATCGTAGTCCTGGGCGGATGGGCGGGTTCGGCTACCGCTTGCTGTACTGCGGCGCCTTGCGGGCCTTCTTCAGCCCGTACTTGCGGCGTTCCTTCTCCCGGGGGTCGCGGGTCAGGAACCCTTCCTTCTTCAGGGTCCCGCGGAGCGACTCATCGATCTCGATGAGGGCCCGGGCGATGGCGTGGCGGAGCGCTCCGGCCTGTCCGGTCACGCCGCCTCCCTCGAGGTGGGCTTCGACGTCGAGCTCCTTCTCCTTGCCCACGATCCGCAGCGGGGCCGTGGCCAGGACCCGCTGTGTCCGGGATGGGAAGTACTCCTCCAGCGGACGGCCGTTCAGGCTGAAGTTGCCGGATCCCGGCCGGAGGCGAACCCGGGCCACGGACTCCTTGCGCCGACCGGTGGCCGTTCCGGTGTCCGCCATCACGATCCCTCCGCGGCCACGGGTGGGTCGGCCGGGGGCGTGTCGCCCAGCTTCAGCGGGATGGGCTGCTGAGCCTGGTGGGGATGGTCGGGGCCCGCGTACACGGCGAGCTTGCCCGCCATCCGGCGGCCGAGCCGGGTGTGGGGCAGCATCCCCCGGATCGCCTTCTCCACGACGCGTTCCGGCCGCCGCTCGGCCATGCGCTCGTAGGGGACCTCCCGCAGCCCGCCGGGGTACTGGGAGTGGTGACGGTACAGCTTCTTGGTCTCCTTGCCGCCGGTCACCCTGACCTTCTCCGCGTTGACCACCACGACGTGGTCGCCCATGTCCATGTGCGGAGCGTAGGTCGGCTTGTGCTTGCCCCGCAGGATGCGGGCCACCTCGGACGCCAGGCGGCCCAGCACGGCGCCCTCGGCGTCGACGACGTACCACGCCCGCCGGATGTCCTTCACCTTGGGACTGTAGGTCTTCATCACTTCTCTCCAGCCAGCCGTGAACGCGTGCGCGTTCGCGGGATGGTCCCATATCGTACCGCGACCAGTACCAGGCCGTCCGGAGGCGCCACGGGACCGGCAGCCTGCCGGGAGCGGGCCTCGAGGATGCCCGGCATGCCCTCGGGCTCGAGCCTCCCGTCGCCCACCGCAACCAGGGTCCCCACCAGGCTGCGCACCATCTGGTGGAGGAACGAGTCGGCCACGGCCAGGACGTCCAGAAGATCTCCGTTGCGGCGCAGCGCAAGCCGCCGCAGATGCCGCCGGGTGGAGGCGCCGTCCTTGCGGGATCTGCCGAACGAGGCGAAGTCGTGCTCGCCTTCCAGGAGCCGGGCCGCCTTCCGCATGGCGGCCATGGCGTAGCGGCCGGGGCGGTGCCACTCGTACCGGGCCGTGAAGGGGTCGGGGACCTCCGCGGTCCGGATCCGGTAGCGGTACTCCCGCCCGGTGGCGCTGTGGCGGGCATCGAAACCCGCCGGCGCCCGCCGAGCGCGCCGGACCACGATCTCGGGGGCGAGCATGGAGTTCAGCGACCGCTGCAAGCGTGACGGGTCGGTCTCGGCCTGGAACGAGACCACCTGGCCTTCCGCGTGGACGCCGGCGTCGGTTCGCCCGGCCACGGACACCCGGGGTCCGGCGCCCAGGATGCTATGGAGGGCTTGCTCCAGCGTGCCCTGCACGGTGCGGGCGCGAGGCTGCTTGGCGAACCCCCGGAAATCCGTGCCGTCGTACGCCAGATCGAGGCGGATGACGGCCACGATCCCGGTTCGGGCCTACTCCTCGATCTCGCGGCCCACGAGCTCGATGAGGGCCATGGGGGCACCGTCCCCGCTGCGGTTGCCGAGCTTGAGCACCCGGGTATAGCCGCCCGGACGCTCGGCGAATCGCGGGGCGATCTCCGAGAAGAGCCGGTGGACCACGTCCCGGTCGGGGACCACCTTCAGGACCTCGCGCCGGGCGTGCACGTCGCCACGCTTGGCGAACGTGATCAACCGTTCGGCAACGGGCCGGAGAGCCTTGGCCCGGGCCTCGGTGGTCCGCACCTTCTCGTGCTCGAACAGCGCGGCGGCCAGGCCACCGAGCATCAGGCGCTGGTGCGCCGGCCCGGACCCCAGGCGAGGGCCCTTCTTCGGTCTGGGCACCGTTCCCTCAGTCTCCCCGGAGTCCCAGTCCCAGCTCCTCGAGCTTGGACTTCACCTCGTCGATGGACTTCTGACCGAAGTTGCGGATGTCGGTGAGCTCACCCTCGCTCTTCTGCACCAGCTCGCCCACCGTGTTGATGCTCTCCCGCTTCAGGCAGTTGTACGAGCGCACCGACAGGTTGAGCTCCTCGATGGGCAATGCCAGGTCCCCACTCAGCTCGGCTTCACCCTCGGCGGGACGCAGCGAGATGCCCGGTGCCTCGGACAGATCCGAGAACAGGCTGGCCAGCTCGCCGAGGGTGGTCCCCGCCGAAGCCACGGCTTCGCGCGGTGAGACCGACCCGTCGGTCTGGACGTCGAGGATCAGCCGGTCCCGGTCGGTCATCTGCTCGACGCGGGTGGCTTCCACCGCGTACGAGACCCGGCGCACCGGCGAGAACAGCGAGTCCACAGGGATGACCCCGATGGGGTCCCTGGGCTTCTTGTTCTGCTCGGCGGGCCGGTAGCCGACGCCCCGCTCCACCGTGAGCTCCATCTCCAGGCTGGCCGTCTTGCCCAGCGTGGCGATGTGCAGATCCGGGTTCAGAATCTCGACGCCGGCGGGCGGCGAGATGTCTCCGGCCGTGACGTTTCCGGGACCCTTCGCCTTGAGGTAGATGGTCGAAGGCTCCTCGAGCTCGGAGCGGATGACCATCTCCTTGAGGTTCAGCACGATGTCGGTGACGTCCTCGGTCACCCCGGGGATCGTCGAGAACTCGTGCAGGACCCCTTCGATCTTCACCGAAGACACGGCCGACCCCGGGATCGAGGACAGCAGCGTCCGGCGAAGCGAGTTTCCCAGCGTGTATCCAAAGCCCGGCTCCAACGGCTCGATAGCGAACCGGCTCCGGGTATCTGCCACGGTCTCTTCCTGGATTCGTGGCCTGGCGACGATGAGCAACTGCATCCCTCCTCCGGCCGGGGATCATCCATTCCTACCCGGCCGCTCCGCCGGCGCTGACGCCGGCCTGCCTCCCCGGCCCGGTGCCGGGAGGCTCTCTCCTCCGTTACACGCGCCTCCGCTTCCGCGGCCGGCATCCGTTGTGGGGCACGGGTGTGACGTCCTGGATGCCGAGGATCTCCAACCCGGTGGCGGCCAGTGAGCGGATCGCCGTCTCGCGGCCCGACCCCGGTCCCTTGACGAACACCTCGACCTTGGTCACCCCGTGCTCCTGAGCCCGGCGGGCCGCCGCCTCGGCGGCCAGTTGCGCGGCGAAGGGGGTGGACTTCCGCGAGCCCTTGAATCCCACGTTCCCCGCGCTGGCCCAGGAGATCGTGTTCCCGTCCAGATCGGTGATGGTCACGATCGTGTTGTTGAACGTGGACTTGATGTGAGCCGCCCCGTGGGCGATGTTCTTCTTCTCCTTCTTGCGAACCTTCTTCTTGGGCTTGGCCATCTACTTGGCCGCCTTCCTCTTGATCCCCACCGTCTTCTTGGGGCCCTTGCGGGTCCGGGCGTTCGTGTGGGTCCGCTGCCCGTTCACCGGCAGGCTCCGTCGATGCCGCAGTCCCTGGTAGCTGCCGATCTCGATCTTCCGCTTGATGTCCTGGGCGACATCCCGGCGGAGGTCTCCCTCCACCTTGTAGTTCTGGATCCACTCGCGGATCCGGACCACCTCGTCCTCCGACAGGTCCCGAACCGGGGTTCCCGGGCTCACCCGCGCCCCGGCGACGATCTGCCGGGCCTTGGTAGGTCCGATGCCGTAGATGTAGGTCAGTGCGAACTCCACTCGCTTGTCGCGAGGAAGGTCAACGCCTGCGATCCGCGCCATATTCCTCTACCCCTGTCGTTGCTTATGCCTGGGATTCGAGCAGATCACCATGACCCGCCCCCGCCGGCGGATGACCTTGCACTTCTCACACATCTTCCTGACCGACGGCCGTACCTTCAACGCACGCTCCCAGGGTTCCCGGACACGTCGAAGCGCCCCCGAGCGGGGACACTGTCGAAGTATAGCGACCGCTCGCCGAGCACGTCCAGATGCCCTGCTCAGACGGCCTGCGTGAGGATGTCCGGATCGCCGTCCGTGATCGCGATGGTGTGCTCGAAGTGAGCGGATAGGCTGCCGTCGGCGGTGACCACGGTCCAGGCGTCCTCCAGGACCCGGGTCTCCCATCCGCCCAGGTTCACCATGGGCTCCACGGCCAGGACCATCCCCGGCCGGAGCTCGGGCCCCCGACCAGGAGCGCCGAAGTTCGGGATCTGGGGATCCTCGTGGAGGCTCTGGCCGATGCCGTGCCCGACGTACTCGCGGACCACGCTGAACCCCGCTCCCTCCACCACCTGCTGGACCGCATGGCCGATATCGGACAGCCGCTTCCCCGCCCGGACCTGCGAGATCCCCGCCTCCAGGGCCTCCTCGGTCACCCGGACCAGCTTCTCCGCCTCCGCCGAAGGAGGCTCACCGCAAAACAGCGAGATCGCGGAGTCGGCGTGGTACCCCTCCCAGATGGCACCGAAGTCGAGCGAGACCAGATCGCCTTCCTCGAGGGCCCGTTTTCCCGGGATGCCGTGCACGATCTCGTCGTTGACCGAGGTGCAGATCGACGCCGGAAAGCCACGGTAGCCCTTGAAGTTGGGAACGCCGCCCGACCGGCGGATGTGGTCGTCACCGATGCGGTCGAGGTCCGCAGTGGTCACCCCGGGGCGGACGGCGGCGGCCACCTTCTCGCGCGTCTCGGCCACGATGCGGCCGGCGCGGCGCATCTTCTCGATCTCTTCGAGGGATTTGAGGATGATCACTCGCTCAGCGGCGGGTCAGGTCGTCGAGGCCCTCGATCGCTCCCCGGGTGATGCCCTCGACTTCCCCCACCGCATGCACCTCCCGCAGGAGCCCCCGCTCCCGGTAGAAGGCCTGCACGGGCTCGGAGTCGCGGTGGTAGACCTCCAGGCGGTGGCGGACCGTTGACTCCTCGTCGTCGGCCCGCTGCACCAGGTTCCCCCCACACTGGTCGCACACCCCTTCGCGCTTCGGCGGCTTCTGCTCCACGTTGTAGGTTCGCTCGCACCGAGCGCACGTCCGGCGGCCGGCCAGCCGGGCCACGGCAACCTCGTCGGGGATCACGAACGTCAGCGCGGCGTCCAGCGGCCGCCCCATCTCGGCGAGGGCCTTCTCCAGCGCCTCCGCCTGGGGCACCGTCCTCGGGAAGCCGTCCAGGATGAACCCGTTCTTGGACTTGTCCAGCTCGTCGATCAGCATCTGGATGACGACGTCGTCGGGCACCAGCTCGCCGGCATCCATGTAGGACTTGGCCTTCAAGCCCAGCGGCGTCTCCTCCCGGACGTTCTTCCGGAAGATGTCGCCGGTGGCGATCAGCCGGACCCCGTAGTAGTCGGCCAGACGATGGGCCTGGGTGCCCTTCCCCGCCCCGGGCGGGCCGAGCAGCACGATGCGCATGGCTAGCGCAGGAACCCTTCGTAGTGGCGCATGGTGAGCTGGGACTCGAGCTGCTTCATGGTCTCCAGGGCCACGCCCACCACGATCAGCACCGACGTGCCGCCGAAGGGAAAGATGTTCGGGTTGATCCCCATTGCGATGAACGCGATCGATGGGATCAGCGCGATCGTGGCCAGGAACAGCGACCCGGGCAGGGTGATCCTGGTCAGGATGTGGCTCAGGTGGTCGGCGGTCGGTTTCCCGGGCCGGATGCCGGGGATGAACCCCCCGTACTTCCGGATGTTGTCCGCCGTATCCACCGGATTGAACGAGATCGCCGTGTAGAAGTAGGCGAAGAACACCACCAGCATCCCGTAGATCACGATGTACACCGGACTGGCCTGGTTCACCAGGTGCTGGTTCAGGAACCGCTGGAAGGGCTCCCACTGGATCACCGATCCCAGCAGCGTCGGGAAGTACAGGACCGAGGACGCGAAGATGATGGGGATGACCCCGGCCTGGTTGACTTTCAACGGGATGTACGTGCTGCCGCCGGACGTCATGCGTCTGCCCACCACCCGTTTGGCGTATTGCACCGGGATGCGCCGTTGGCCCTGCTCCATGAACACCACGGCGATGATGATCAGCAGGCCGAGGGCCACGATGATCCCGAACTGCACGCCACCCCCTCCGGCCAGGATGCTGTATCCCTGTGAGGGGAGCTCCGAGATGATGCTGGCGAAGATCAGCATCGACATGCCGTTGCCGATGCCTCGCTGGCTGATGAGCTCACCGAACCACATGATCGTGGCGGTCCCGGCCGTCAGCGTGAGGACCATGAACGCCACCCGCGGGGCGGTGAACTGCTTGATGACGCCAGGGAATTGGTTGTTGAACAGAAAGATCAGCCCCGTGGACTGGAGCAGCGCCAACGTGACGGTCATGTAGCGGGTCCACTGGGTGATCTTCTTGGTCCCGACCTCCCCCTGCTTCTGCCACTGCTCGAGCTTGGGGATCACCACGGTGAGGAGCTGCATGATGATCGAGCTCGTGATGTACGGCATGATCCCCAGGGCGAACACCGCCAGCCGGCTCAGCGCTCCCCCGGAGAACAGGTTGATGAACGACAGAAATCCGCCCTGCGCCGCCTGGGTCTGATCGGCCAGCGTGCGGACGTCCACATTCGGGAGCGGGAGGAACGACCCGAGGCGATAGATGGCGATGATGGCCAGCGTGAACAGGATCTTGTTCCGAAGATCCGGGATCTTGAACGCGTTGACGAATGGCCTCAGCATCCGATTCCTCCCCAGACGCGCTCAGCGTCGTCGCGCTCTCCTTGGAGGCGCACCAGTCTACTCCGCGGCCCCGTCAGCGCCGCCGGCGCCCTCATCGGTGCGGGCGGCAGGCTCCTCAGGGACCGGGGCCTTCTTCGGGGCGGGGGGCTTCTTCGCCGGCGCCGTCCGCTCTCCCACGACCTCGACGGATCCCCCAGCCTGCTCGATCTTCTGCCTTGCCGACCGGGTGAATCCATGAGCCTGCACGGTCAGCGCGCGGTCCAGGTCGCCGCCGCCCAGGACCTTGACCGGACGGCGCTTGCGGACCAGGCCGGCATCGGCCATGGCGTCCGGAGAGACCACAGCGCCTGACTCGAACTTCTGAGC
>DASZKM010000059.1:0-4252 GCA_035947055.1 Actinomycetota bacterium | reverse complement strand
CGGTACCGGAACACGGCGCGACGCCGCGGGCGGTATCGCAGGGGCTGGACCGACACGGCAGTGGGGCGGTCAGCGGTTCGCCCCAGGCGTTCACGGACCGCCGCGCCCCACGCGGCATCGCCCAACCGCGGCAGCGTCGGGTCGTACGGGAACGCCCACACCAGGTAGGGATCGACGACCTCCACCGGCTCGGCCAGGTCGAAGCGATCGGCTGTCTCCTGGTCGGGAGGATGCATGCGAGGGGGGCGGTGGCGCGTCTCCGCGCAGATCGAGAACACGCGCCGGCCCGGTGGCCCCGAGGCCCGCGCGCGGAACCGCACCAGGCAAGACCGCCCCGGACGATAGGAGGCCTGAACCGGGCGGGCTTCCTCCACCGTCCATCCACGACCCTCGAGGAACCGCGCGACGGCGGCCCGGCCCTCCTCGCCGAACAGACCACGGACCCCGGGCAACCCGGGGTCCGTGGTTAGCGCTGGAGCGAGCGGTGTCACGAGTCGTCCGATCCCCCGTCCCCCGGCCCGCTGCTGTCGGAGTCGTCGCCGCTTCCGGGCCCGCTGTTGTCGGAGTCGTCGCCGCTTCCGGATCCGCTGCTGTCCGACGGACCGCTGTTGTCCTCATCGGCGTCGATGCTTCCCGGTCCACTGTTCTCCGACGGCCCGCTGTTGTCGACGTCGGGCGAGTCCGCCGTGTCCGGGGTCTCGGGCGTCTCAGGCGAGTCCGGCGAGTCCGGCGTGTCCGGGGTCGCCGTGTCCGGGGTCACGGTATCCGGCGTCGCGGCAGACGCGGTGCCCGCCGTATCCGTTCCGGCAGTGTCCACGCCGGCTGTGTCCGTCCCGGCGGTGTCGGTTCCCGCCGTGTCCGGCGATCCCGCCGTGTTCGCGGAATCCAGGTCATCGCTGAGCGGCGAGGCCGCCGCATCGACCTGGACCTGATTGCCCTCGATGTTCAAGCTCGAACCCGCATCACCGGGGTTCACGGCGCTCGGAGCTTCCGGCGCGGTCGCCGCGCCTGCCACAGCACCACCGGCGGCCGAGCCACTCGCCAGGAGCGCCAGGAGCTTCCTTCCAAACTTCATCCCCCCACCTCCTCTTCCGTTATCGGGAGTATCGGCACCGGGGATGAGCCTTCCGTGAACGGAACCTGAGGGTTCCTTCATGCTCTGAGGGCAGCGCGATAATGGCTCCCCATGGCTCCGATGATCCTGGTCGTCGACGACGACGCGCGGCTGCGCGAGATCCTGGGCATCGCGCTGGAGGACGAGGGCTACGGGGTCCGCCTCGCGGCCACCGGAGAAGAGGCCCTCGAAGCCATGGAGCGCGAGGATCACGACCTGTTGATCCTGGACGTCATGCTGCCCGGTCGCGACGGGTTCGAGCTGTGCCGGGAGATCCGGACCAAGAGCCTCGTCCCTATCTTGATGCTGACGGCCAAGACAGACACCGTGGACGTGGTGGTCGGGCTGGAATCGGGAGCCGACGACTATGTCACCAAGCCGTTCGTCACCAAGGAGCTGGTGGCCCGGATCCGAGCACTGCTGCGCCGGGCCCGCGGCGACGACCAGGCGCCTCGAAAGATCGTCATCGGTGACCTGGAAATCTCCCCGGAGGGCGCCACGGTGACGAAGCATGGTCAGCCGGTGCACATCACCAAGACGGAATTCAAGCTCCTGCTGGCTCTGGCCTCACGGCCCAACCAGGTCTTCACCCGGGAAGTGCTCCTCCAGCAGGTGTGGGACTACGACTACTTCGGCGACTCGCGGCTGGTCGATGTGCACATCCGCAGGCTGCGGGCCAAGATCGAGCAGGATCCCCGGAACCCCGAGGTCGTTCAGACCGTTCGGGGACTGGGATACAAGGTGGCCGCGGAGACGGGATGAACCAGGCGCCGCCCGAGCGCGGGATCTCGCTTCGGCTTCGGATCACGATCGTGTTCGTCGGCGCGGCACTTGCCGTGTCAGCCGGAGTAGCCGGCATCACGTACGTCCTTGCAGACCGGTACCTGCATCGACAGCGCGTCGACGACGCCATCCAGCAGACGTTCAGCAACGTCCGCTTCGCGCTGACGTACCTGTCTCGGATCCCCGAGGACGAAGAGCAGACCGCAACGCTGGCCGAGCTCGTGGATGTCCTCGGGGCACGCGGCGCGTCCGAGGCCATGGTCATCCCCGCCGATGGGGCGTCGCTGCGATCCACGTTTTCGATCACCGAGGAATCGATCCCGCCCGACCTGGCAGCGTCAGCCGACCGAGGGGAGGTTGCATACGCCTTCGCGGAGACGGAACCACGGCAGCTGGTGTTCGGCTCTCCCATCCCCGGGCACGACCTGACCGCCTACTTCTTCTTCCCTCTCGGTGATCTTGACGAGACGCTGCTCATCCTGAGCCGAGTGCTCATCGGCGTGTCGGTGGGTGCCGTGGTCGTCGCGGCGCTGGTAGGGACACGAGTGAGCACTCGGGTGGTCGATCCGGTTCGCCGGGCCAGCCGGGCCGCTCGGCGGGTGGCTGAAGGTCTGCTGGAGACCCGTCTCGACGTGCAAGGCGGTGACGAGCTGGCGGCACTGGCCGCATCGTTCAACGAGATGGCGGCGGCGCTGGAGGAACGCATCGCTCGCGAACGGCGGTTCGTCGGCGATGTGTCGCACGAGCTTCGTACGCCGCTGGCCACTCTTCGAGCCTCGACCGACTACCTTCTGCAACACACAGACGCCCTTCCGCCGGCGGTCCAACGCGCGGCGCATCTCCTCGGCGCCGACCTGCAGTACCTCCAGCGACTGGTCGACGACCTCTTGGATCTCTCACGGGTCCAGAGCGGCCGCGTGCAGATGTCTTGGGAACGGCTGAACCTCGCCGATCTCGCCCGGGAAGTGGTCGCTCGCCGGACACGCACCGGCGATCAGCCGGTCCGCATCGAGCTCGAAGAGGCCCCGGAAAAGCTCCAGGTCGTGGCCGACAAGCGCCGTCTGGAACGGGTGGTCGGAAACTTGCTGGAGAACGCGCTGACGCATGGCGAGGGAAAGGAGGTCACCGTTCGGGTCGGAGCGGACGACGGCGCGTTCTTGGTATCGGTGGAGGACCGCGGTCCAGGTGTTCCTCCCGAAGCCGCCCACCGGATCTTCGAGCGATTCTTCAAGGCCGATCCCGCGCGGCGGCGACGCGACGACCGGGGGGCGGGTCTCGGCCTGGCCATCGCCCGCGAGAACGCGCACCTCCACGGCGGGGAGATCCAAGCGTTCCGGGGTCGCTCGGGTGGCGCTCGGTTCGAACTCCGTCTTCCTCGACGGGAGAGCGAGCAGTGAAGCGGGCGCTCATCGCACTCCTCCTTCTGGCGGCATGCCGCGGCGACAGCGTGACGCTCCTGCCGTCCTCCGACCTTCCTGCGGATGTCTACGGATCACCGGCTCCGAGTCCGTCTCCGGAGACGCTCCCGCGGCGAGGCACCGTGTATCTGGTTCGAGCAGCCCGGCTGCATCCCGTGCAACGGCCCCTGCCTGGAACGGCCCGCACGGTCGGGGAGGCCATGCTCCTGGCGCTGCTGGGAGCGCAACAGGATCCGCGCATCCGGTCGGCCATCCCGTCCGACACTCGGCTCAACGATCTCGAGGTGGAGGGGCCGGTGGCCACCGTGGATCTCTCGGCGGCCTTCGAGCGAGCGGGGTCCCGTCGGTCACTCGCGCTACGCATCGCCCAGGTCGTGTACACGCTGACGGAAGAACCCACCGGCATCCTGGGCGTTCGATTCGCCATCGACGGGTTGCCTCGTGCGGTGATCGGGGGGGTGGAGCTCACGGTGCTTGATCGGCCCGTAAACCGCTCCGACTACTCACAGTTCGAGCCTCGCCGCTGAGCAGGCGGCGTCACCGAACCGTCACATCGCTGTCGCCCGACCGAAACGCAGTGTCGCCATGCTGCGGTGCTGTGCGGCCCGGGCTCGTCCCGGAAGCCGCCTGCCGGGAGCCCTCCTCCGGCGGATGGTGGTCTCATGGAGCCGAGACCAGCCTCCCTCCGGGGATCCCCTCTCCACTCGTACCCGGCCGGGGGAGGGCCTCGTGGCAATCATTCACACGTCGTTAACTCAGGGCGGGAAGGAATCATCGCCGCCGTGTAGAATCCTTATCCGTAACACCGCGGATCCCCCGCAACAACCAGGACCTCTCCCGCGGGTCCTTGGCGCCCGAAAACGATACCTACAGGCGTCCGGACTTTCCCGCGATCTCCGGCAGACGACGGTTCAGGGCATCGAGAACGGCGCGTGCG
>DASZKM010000058.1:0-8073 GCA_035947055.1 Actinomycetota bacterium | reverse complement strand
GCGGCCAGGTCATCTCGGTGCCGTCGTGCGAGGTGGGTGGGTGGGCGACCGCCGTGGCCCGCCGCCGCGGTTTCCGGGTCACCGGTCACCGGGCCGACGTTTACGGCATCTGTAACGCGTGCCGGGCGGGAGGGCGAGCCCGGCGCTCGGGCCACCGTCCCGCGGGAGCGACTCAGCCCCCGGCGGCCGCCCGTTCGCCTACGACCTCCCGGTAGAGGTCCTCGAGCTCTCCGGCCACGGTGTGCCACGAGAACCGCTGGGCGCGCTCGCGGCCCGCCGCGCCGAGCTGCTTCGCGGTTCCGGGGTCGTCGAGCAGGCGCCCGATGGCCTCGGCCAGCGCGGCGGGGTTCCGGGGCGGAACCAAGATGCCCTCGATGCCGTCCCGGACCACTTCGCGGTACCCGGGGATATCGCTGGCCACCACGGGCAGCCCCGCGGCCATGGCCTCCACCAGCACGATGCCGAAGCTCTCTCGGCCGATGGCCGGCGCGCAGAACAGCTCGCTGGCCGCGTGATACGGAGGGAGCTTGTCGTGCGGGACCGACCCGAGCATGACCACGCGGGAACGAGCGTCGACCGTCAGATCGCGCACGGCGTTCCGGTCGGCGCCGTCGCCGATGACGACGAGCACGACGTCGGGCCGGTCCGCGGCCAGGCGGCCGAACGCCTGCACCATGACGGGGAATCCCTTCCGCCGGTCCAGCCGGTTCACGAACAGGATCCGGCGACCCTTCGGGAGCTCGGCGGGCTCGGCGTCGCGGAACAGCTCCACGTCCGCGCCGTTCGGGATGACGCGTATGTCGCCGCGTCCGAACCGCCGGGCCACGAACTCCGCCGCGGCCTCAGATACCGCGACCCGCACCGCCAGCCGCCGCCACACCGGACGGAGAGCCGGCGCCGCCAGGTCAAGCAATCGCGACGCATCCGCGAACGCGTGGAACGTGGCCACCACGGGCGCCTTCGACGCCAGCGTGGCGAACATGGCCGGGCCCGGCACCATCGGCTCGTGCACGTGAACCAAATCGGGACGGAAGTCGCGCAGCTCGGTGCGCACTCGTCCCAGCGCGCCCAACGTCGGAGCGATGGGCGCCACCGACTGGTTGTAGGAGATGCGGAACGGACGTCCCACCGCGCGGACGAAGGATTCCCGCGGCGGGTGTGACGCCGGGGCCAGCACCCGAACCTCGTGCCCGCGCTCCCGGAGCTGTCCGGCCAGCTGACGGACGTGAACCTGGACTCCGCCCGGAGCGTCCCAGGCGTAGGGACAGGCCAGAAGGATCCTCACGGGGACGCGGCCCCGGCGGCGGCGGACGCCGACCCAGCTGGGGCCGGTTCCCACGCGGGTTGGAACATGTGCCATTGGGTGGGGGCCGCTGCGATCGAGCGTTCGAACCGGCGGGCCAGCTCCTTCGTCACCGTGGTGACGTCGGCCCGCATGTCGCCCGTCCGTTCGATCGGAACCGGGTCGATGTGGATCAGCCAGTCGTCGCCCACGTCGTACACGCCGGCGGCGCACAGCGGGGAACCCGATGCCAGCGCCAGCAAGGCCGGGCCGGCCGGAAGCTTCCGCGGCTCGCCGAACATCTCCACGTCCACGCCCCGGCCTTTGAGGTCGCGGTCGGAGACCAGCGCGATGAAGTGGTTCTGCCCCAGCAGCCGGATGAGCTCCTGGCCGACCTTGCGCTCGTCGGACAGGGCCACCACGCCCATCCCCAGCTCCTCTCGATGCCGGAGGAACAGCTCGAACAGACGCTCAGGCCGAAGGTTCTCGGCGACCGCGGTGATCTTCCATCCTCTGGCGTGGACCCACCTGGCGGCGACGTCCCAGTTGCCCAGATGCGGCAGGGCCATGACCGCTCCGCGCCCTTCCTCCTGGGCCCGGACCATGTGCTCCTCTCCATCGCACGTGACGCGCCGGAGGACCTCTTCCGAGGAAAGAGCGCGAGCGTGGAACGTGTCGTACCAGTACCGCGCGTACGAACGGAACGCTTCGCGGGCGGTGGCCCGAACCAGCGGCGATCCCGGATCCCGTCCCAGGACGCGGGCCAGGTTCGCCTCCACGACCCGGCGGGCGCCGGGTACCAGATGGAACGCCGCCACACCTCCAGCATCGAACAACCGGCGTCCGAGGCTTTCCGGCAACGCCATGGCCAGCCGCTCCATGCTTGCGAACGCGCCGTAGGCGGCGGTCTCGCCGAGGTTTTCCTTCCGTCCGTTCACGTCAGGCATGTCGTCGCTCATGCCGGCTCCCGCTGCCGGGCCACGGACACACCGTGCCGCACCACCGGTTCCAGCGACACCACCACCGCGGCCAGCAACGCCGGCAGCAAGAGGGACGGGATCAACAGCCCGAGGGCGGCCACCAGGGGGCGGACCGAGCGGAACGGGAGGCGCTCGCGGACGCGGAACCGCAGGCCCGTTGCTTTCGCCGTCAGGTACGAGGCCAGGTAGGACGTCACCAGCGCGGCCAGCGCCGCTGCAGCGATCGACGGCGACTCGGGAACGGCCCACCATGCCACGCCACCGAACAACCCCGCTTCGACCAGGCGCTCGACGGCATGATCGGCGAACACCAGCCGGGGCGCGCCGGCCTCCCGCGCCCACATCCCGCCGAGGGTGGAGGCTCCGACGGCGACCACCGCCAGGGTGCCCGCGGCGGGCAACCGTCCCACGAGCAGGAGGGTGGCGACCGCGGCGGCCGCGGCGAGCGCGAGGACCAGCAGCCAGGGAACGACGTCCGCTCGCATTGTCCTCTGCTTCGAGCCTAGCAGGGCGAGCCGGGGCCCGGCTCGGTCGCGGAAGGCACGCCTCTATAATCGGGACTCCATCGACCCCGGGGGTCTCGCGCAGTGAAGACCTACGAACCGTCCCAGATCCGCAACGTCCTGTTGGTCGGCCACGGTGGCTCGGGCAAGACCACGCTGGCCGAGGCCTTCCAGTTCCTGGCCGGATCGATCACCCGGATGGGGTCGATCGAGGAAGGCAACACGGTCTCCGACTTCGAGCCCGAAGAGACCAAGCGGCAGATCAGCGTGTCGACCGCCCTGACACCATTCGAATGGCGAGGGGTGAAGGTCAACGTCATCGATGCCCCCGGATATGCCGACTTCATCGGGGATGTCCGGGCCGCGCTGCGAGCGGCAGACGCGTGCCTGTTCGTGGTCTCGGCGGTGGACGGCGTCGAAGTGCAGCACGAGGTGGTGTGGGAGCTGGCCGTGGAGCACGCACTCCCCCGGGCGTTCTTCATCAACAAGATGGACCGGGAGCGGGCCTCGTTCCAGCGGACGCTGGAGCAGCTCGTCCAGGCCTTCGGGACCCAGGTGGCGCCGCTGCAGTTCCCCATCGGCGAGGAGCACGACTTCGAGGGCGTGGCCGACCTCCTGTCACGCAAGGCGTACCGGTATCCGTCGGGGCCCAAGGGCCAGGAGAGCGAGTGGCCGGAAGACATCGCCGGGAAGGCCGACCCCTATCGGGAGAAGCTCATCGAGGCCGTGGCCGAGGGCGACGACGGTCTGCTGGAGAAATACCTGGAGCAGGGTGAGCTGTCCGAGGACGAGGTCATCCGCGGCGTGAAGGCCGGAGTGTCCGAGGCGAAGTTCGCGCCGGTGCTGTGCGGCGCGGCATCGAAGGGCATCGGCGCCGACCGGATGGCCGATCTCATCGTCGACGAGTTCCCCACGCCGCCCGACCGCGCGGCGGTGAAGGTGATGACCAAGGAGGGCCAGGAGCAGGAGCTGCCACCGGATCCGAACGGCCCGCTGGTTGCGTTCGTGTTCAAGACGATCTCCGACCCGTACGTGGGCCGGATCACGTTGTTCCGCGTGTACTCCGGGCGACTGCGCCCCGACAGCAGCGTGCACAACGCCACCCAGCAGGAGGACGAGCGGGTCGGCCAGCTGTTCACGATGCGGGGCAAGGAGCACGAGAACGTGTCGGAGGTTCCGGCCGGTGACATCGGAGCCGTGGCCAAGCTGTCCAAGACCCACACCGGCGACACGCTGTCGGAGAAGTCGGCGCCGGTCACGCTACCCGCGCTGGAGCTGCCCGAGCCGCTGCACGTGGTGGCCGTGGAGCCCAAGACACAGGGCGATGAGGACAAGCTGTCCACGGCGTTCGCTCGCCTCCAGGAGGAGGACCCCACGTTCCGGGTCCAGCGCCAGCAGGAGACGAACCAGACCGTGATGTACGGGATGGGCGAGGCCCACATCGGCGTGATGACCGAGCGGATGCACCGCAAGTTCGGCGTCGAGGTCGTTACCCACGCCGCCCGCGTTCCCTACAAGGAGACGCTGCGCAGCAAGGTCCAGGCCGTGGGCCGTCACGTCAAGCAGAGCGGGGGCCACGGCCAGTACGGCGTGGCGCACATCGAGGTGGAGCCGCTGGAGCGCGGCGGCGGGTTCGAATTCGTCAACAAGATCGTGGGCGGGGTGATCCCCACCCAGCTCATCCCCTCCGTGGAGAAGGGCATCGTCAAGGCCCTGGCTGAAGGAACCACCGGCCACGAGATGGTCGATCTCCGGGTCACGCTGTTCGACGGCAAGCACCATCCCGTCGACTCCTCGGACATGGCGTTCCAGATCGCCGGGTCGCTGGCGTTGAAGGAAGCGGCCCAGCAGGCGGGCGTGGTCCTGCTCGAGCCGATCATGAACGTGGAGGTGATCGTCCCCGAGTCGATGACCGGTGACGTGATCGGCGACCTGAACGCCAAGCGCGGCCGCGTGTTGGGGATGGACCCCACGGGTACGGGGAAGACTCGGATCCGGGCCACGGTGCCCCAGGCGGAGATGATCCGGTACGCGATCGACCTGCGGTCGCTGACGGGAGGGCGAGGGATCTTCAGCATGGCGTTCTCTCACTACGAGGACGTGCCGGCGCACCTGGCCGAGAAGGTCATCGCCGAATCCAAGAAGGAGAAGGAGGAGGCCCACAAATGATCCGACCCCTGAAACTCCTTGTCGTCGTCGCGCTCCTCGGATTGGCCGGTTGCGCGGAAGATGACCCAGCGCTCGAGGATGTCCCTGAGCCCGCGGCCCAGGAACCGGCGGCGGGCGCGACCGTCGAGGTCAACGCCGACGAGTACGAGTTCTCGGGGATTCCGCCGGAACTCGAGGCAGGAGAGACAACCTTCGTGCTCACCAACTCGGGTCAGGAACCACACGAGTTCTCGCTGTTTCAGATCACCAGCGACATGGCCCTCGAGGATCTGTTCGAGCTGCGCCAAGACGAGCTCGAACAGCACATCCACGACGAGGGCCACGCCGCAGCCAAGCCGGCCAAGACGGATGAGCTGACAGCGGAGCTGAGCGCGGGGCGGTACGGCTACGTGTGCTTCATCTCCGCCCCGGACGGTGAGCCGCACGCCCTGAAGGGGATGGCCGGCGAGTTCACCGTGGCGTGATCCCGAAGCCGGGCGTCACCGCCGAGTCGTACGACCGCGAATACTTCCGCACCATCCCGGGCGAGCGGCAGACGAGGTTCGACCGGGCCCGGGACGACCGCGTGGTCGCGCTGGTTTCGCGACATGGGCCACCGGCCAACGGCGACACGTGGTTGTTGGACATCGGGTGCGGGTACGGGCATCTGCTCGCGCGGTTCCGGGATCGGTACCGGATCGCGGGGATCGATCTCTCCGACCACGCGTCCGGGGTGGCCCGGGAGGCCTTGCCGGGGACGCACGTCATCCAGGCCGACATCCAGCGAGAGCTGCCGTTCGGCCACCGGTTCGGGGTCGTGCTGGCGATTAACGTCATCGAGCATCTGCCGGACCCGAGGGCGGCGGTTCGGCGGATCACGGAAGCGCTGGACCCGGGCGGGCTGTGCGTGATCCACCTCCCCACGGTGAACGGGCCGGTCAGTCGGCTGATCTACCGGTTCGCCTACGCGGGAGACCCGACGCACGTGTACCGGCCGTCGGGCCGGGAGGTGCGAAGGCTGTTCGAAGCAGAGGGGTTCGAGATGGTCGAGGGATCGTTCGCACCGCATACGCCGTGGCTGCTGTCAGGGCTGGGCTGGCATCCGGCATACCTGGCGGCGTTCAGAAAGCGGCAGTAGGGGTAGGCTGGAAGTGATGTCCGCGCCCGACACCATCACCGTGTACGGAGCTGACTGGTGCGGCGACTGCCGCCGGGCCAAGCGCCTGCTCGAGCAGAGGAACGTGCCCTACGAGTGGATCGACGTCGAGCACGATCCGGCCAAGGCCGAGGAGGCCCGGCGCATCGGCGGCCGGAGGAACATCCCGGTCATCATCCTGCCTGACGAGACCGTGCTGGTGGAACCCACCGACCCCGAGCTCGACCGGGCCCTGAACCGCCTGCCTGCCTAGCGCAGGCCTGGCCGCATCTTTTCGTACGTCTCCCGAAGAAGCTCGGGAAGCACCTTCGTCTCCCCGATCAGTGGCATGAAATTGGTGTCGCCGGACCAGCGAGGCACCACATGCCAGTGGATGTGATCGGGGATCCCCGCACCGGCGACCTGACCGAGATTCATCCCTACGTTGAACCCGTTCGGCTCCATGGCTTCCTTCAATGCCTGGACGCACCGCCCCAGCAGCTTCTGCATGTCCAGTGACTCGTCGTCCTTGAGCTCTTCGAGATTCCCAACGTGGCGGAACGGCGCGACCATCAGGTGGCCGGAGTTGTACGGGAACTTGTTGAGGATGGCGAAGCTGTGCTCCTGCCGGGCCAGGATGTAGGTCGCCTCGTCGTCGTCCTTCGCGGGCAGCTCGCAGAAGATGCAGCCCTGCTCTTCCTCGCTCGACGCCGAACCGATGTACTCCATCCGCCACGGCGCCCACAGCCGTTCGAGCCCACCCGTCACGATGCCATCAGCCTAGCCGCCGTGTAGAGTCCACGCTCGTGGACCTACGCCTCGAGGTTGTGGTGGTTCCTGTCTCGGACGTGGACCGCGCCAAGGCCTTCTACGCCGAGAAGATGGGCTTCAACGTGGACGTTGACCAGAGCTTCGGCGACAAGTTCCGCGTGGTCCAGCTGACGCCGCCGAACTCGGCCTGCTCGATCACGTTCATGGAGGGCATGGACCCCGGCATGAAGCCCGGCTCCCTGCAGGGTTTGCAGATCACCACTTCAGACCTTGTCGGCACACGGAAGGAGCTGCTCGACCGCGGCGTGGAAGTCAGCGAGATCCAGACGGTGGACCAGGAAGCCGGGAAGTTCGTCCCACTCGAGGGCCCGCCGGAGACCTTCAACGCATTCGCGTTCTTCTCGGACCCTGACGGGAACGGGTGGGCCATCCAGCAGGGTCCGACGCCCGGGTAGGGCTCGCTAGCCGAGCCCCTCGAGGTCGCCGGTCTTCAGGGCCCGGGCCCGGTCCTCGGCCACCGCCCGCTCGATGAACACCTCGACCGGCACGCCGCGCTTCTCCGTCCCCGCCCGGTCACGGACCGCCACCGTCCCGGCTTCGATCTCCTTGTCCCCCGCCACCAGCACGTAGGGCACCTTCATCAGCTGGGCCTCGCGGATCTTCTTCGAAAGCGTCTCCCGGGTCTCATCGACCTGCGCGCGGAGGCCGGCCTCGCGGAGCTGCGCGACCAGCTTCTCGGCGTGCTCCTCGTGGCGCGAGGCGATGGGGACCACTCGCACCTGCTCCGGAGCCAGCCACAGGGGAAACGCGCCAGCGTAGTGCTCGATCAGCACGCCGCTGAACCGCTCCAGCGATCCCAGGATGGCCCGGTGGATCATCACCGGCCGGTGACGCTGGTTGTCCTCGGCCATGTACTCCATCTCGAACCGCTCGGGCAGGGCGAAGTCGCACTGCACCGTCGTCAGCTGCCACTGTCGGCCGATTGCGTCCTTGAAGTGGAAGTCGACCTTCGGGCCGTAGAACGCGCCCTCGCCCTCCGCCACGTCGTACGGCATCCCGCTCTTGTCGAGGGCGTTCCGAAGCACGTCGATGGCCTGCTCCCACATCGACTCGTCGCCGATCGCCTCGCCGGGCTTCGTCGACAATTCGACCCGGGGCGCCTCGAACCCGAACGCCCGGTGGATCTCCAGGGTGAGGTCGAACACGCGGAGGATCTCGTCGACCAGCTGGTCGGGTGTGCAGAAGATGTGGGCG
>DASZKM010000057.1:0-3233 GCA_035947055.1 Actinomycetota bacterium | reverse complement strand
AACCTTCAACTCGGTCACGGCCGGTCCGGCCGCGACGACCTCACCGGCCAGCTCCGTGCCCGGGATCTTCCACTTCGGTCGGGTGAGACCGGTAACGAAACGGCTGATGAAGTACTCGGCGCTCCGAAGGCCGGTGTCCGTCCGGTTGACCGTCGAGGCGTGGACCTTGATCAGGACCTCGTCATCACTGGGGACCGGGCGCTCGACGTCCTCGATCCGCAGAACCTCAGGAGGTCCGTACCGATCCCAGATGACGGCACGCATGCGGCCAGGATCGTTGCGATCGGTCATCTCCGAATCCTACGAGCTAGGGCGGGGGGGCCCGTGAGGTCGCTAGGTGGGGAGCGGTTCGCGGACCCGCGGTTTCGTCAGCAACGCAGAAGCGATCCCCCCGATGGCCGTCGAGGCGTGAACGATCTGGTCCGCGTCGTTCGAAGCCAGCCAGAACGTACTGGGCTCCCAAACGACGAGCGACACGACGAGGCCGACGTGGAATACCCCGAGGAACAGGGCCGCCTCGCGGGCACGACGCGGATAGATCGTGAAATACGCCGTGACGATGCCCAGGATCAGGGCGGCGAGCGAATGCCAGCCGTTGGTCTCGAAGATCCCGAAGACGTGCTCCGAGCCGGCATGCTCCGCGGCGGTGGCCCCGATCGGAAACGTCTGGTCGTAGATCAACCCAGCGATCCCGAGCGGCAGGTGCCACACCGCCGCCACGAGCATGAAGATCCGTGCGGGGGTCCAGCGTTCCTTCATCGGCTTCCGAGCCATCCCATGACGACGACGGTGGTCATGACGGTAAAGAACCCGACCGGGATGAGTCTCGGCCGTTTGATCAGGCCGATGATCCGCGAGCTCCCTGCGGCGAACCCGACGGCCAGAAAGCCGGCGTGCAGGGCGGATACGAACAGCGCCGCGGGTCGGCTGGTCACGGCGCCGAATGCCAGTAAGAACATCATGGCCGCGGAAGCGAGGAAGGCAGCCGTTACGGCATGCCAGGACACGATGATGACCCGGCGAGTCGCGGCGGCGTCGCCGAATGCTGCCGTGGAGAACAGGTGGTCATTCGTTAGCCGGGCCAGGATCAGGCGGTGGCCGACGACGCCATGGACGGCGACAGCAAGGAGATCCGCCACGGCCCCGATCAGGAAGAACGGATTCACCGCGTATCCTGCTCGGCGATCCGGGCGATCCCGGCCAGGAGGTCTCGGCGGATCCAGCCGCTGAAGGCTCCGATGAGCGCCCAGTACGCGACGAAGCGACGCCGCGCGCGCTCATCCACGCACAGCACCCGGGTCTCGGTCACCAGGGTGCTCGTCCCGTCCTCCCGAGATTCCACCCGCAGGCTGATGACACCCTTCGCCCATCCGGGTGGCGAGAAGGCGTTGAAGTCTTCCAGATCGCGGGGAGTCTCCAGGTTGTCCCGCTCGTGCAGCGTCCAGAACCGCCCGATGGTGCCGGCCACGATCTCTCGCCCCGGACGTTCGGCGAGGACGCCGAACCCCAGCTCGGTCAGGGCCTCTCGAGGCGAGCCCGATGGGATCTTGAGCCCGCGGAGCCGAAACAGCAGGCGGACGAAGGGCGAGGCGTCGCGGTCGAACTGATACCGCTCGGCTGCCTCGGCGACCTTCCCCGGGGACGCCAGGACGTGCCGGTCATGGCGGCTGCGGAAGTCGTAGTCCGGGAGGACCTCGTCGAGGAGGGTGGTCGTTGCCGCCGTCGCAGTCATCGGCTCTTCCCGGACTCCCCGGGGAGCACCTGGATCTTCTGGAGCGAGGTGGGAGCGATCGTCTCGCCCCGGGCGAACGCCTCGATGCCGGCGTCCACGGCTGCGGCGAACGCGCGCAGGGCCTGCAGCCGGCGCTGAACGAATACCCGCTCGGCGCGCGATGTGGCCCCGGCAGACTCGGCGGCCCTGCCGGTCTCGTCGCAGGCCGCGATGACCTGCCGGATGTTCCACCGGAACCGCCGTTCCATGATCTCCTGCATGACCCGCCAGAAGTCGTCCGCCGCCTGGTAGTGGTCCTTCCGGGAGCCACGGACGGCGACGCGGCGGACGAGGTGCCACTCGACGAGGCCCCGGATGTTGGTCGAGATGTTGCTCTTCGACTGCTGGAGTGCCTCGGCGATCTCGTCGAGAGAGAGGGGATGGTCCTCGAGATAGAGGATCGCGAAGATGCGGCCCTGCAGCTGGGAAAGCACCCCGGACGTCGCCGAGGCGGTGCCCATGCCGTCCACGAATACCGCCCGGGCCCGATCCAGCCGCTTCTCACCCATGCTCTATGTTTAGAATATTCTGAACGTTTTGTCAAAAGGGGCTCCAGCGTCTCATCGCCCTCGGCCTGCACAGAGGAGATGACCGGGCGAGAGCGAATACCTAGTGCCAAGCCATGCCTCACGCCCGCCTGCCCTCGAACGCCAAGCGCCGCGGCCTCGCCGCCGCCGTCGCCCTGTTCGCCGGGCTCACCCTGCTGCCGGCCCACCCGGCCGTCTCGCAGGAGTCCGAGACCGACCTGATCTGGGCCCAGTTCCAGGCCGACCGAACCAGCCTGTACAACAAGCTGGCCCCGCCCTTCGTCGATTGCTTCAAGCGGCGGGACTCTGCCATCGACCCGCTCAGCCCGATCTTCCACGGCTGCATCGACTGGCACTCCGCGGTGCACGCCGCGTACTCGCACCACGCGCTGTACCGCCACACCGGTGCGTACGCCTACCTGGATCTCGTCGAGCAGCAGATCGCGCCCCACGGCGTGTCGCTGATCCCCGCGGAGTACTACTACGAGCAGGCCAAGGCCCCGAATTTCCCCCTCACCGAGAACCCCTACGGGTTCGGCTGGTTCCTGATCCTGGCTCGGGAGCGCGAGCTGGCCACGGGCAGGCGGGATTTCCGGGAGATGGCCGACTTCGCCGCGGACCAGCTGGTCTCCTGGTTCCAGACCCGGGCCACCAACAACGACGCGAGGTCCTTCATCCTGAATACCGCGCACCCCAACTACAGCTGGTCGCTGATCAACCTCGACGTGTGGGCGAGGTACACGAACGACCCCGAGCTCCTGAAGGCGGTGCGTGATGCCAGCGCGCCTCTCTTCAGCACCGAGCTGGACCGGAGCTGTCCGGCGGCGAGAGACGCAGGCACCCGCCCGGGGTTCATGCCCGCGTGCCTCATGCGGCTGGCCGCGGTGGCCCACATCTGGGGCGACCATGTCAGGGACTGGGTCGTGGCCCGGCTT
>DASZKM010000056.1:0-9069 GCA_035947055.1 Actinomycetota bacterium | reverse complement strand
CGCTCATCTTCGTGGCCGTGGTGAGCAGCTTCTACGGCACGATCCAGGACCGCGTGCCGGGCGTCGACACCTCGTCGCAACAGTTCCGCCGGCAAGTGGCACCGCTGAACCCTCCCGACGAAGCGGCCGACCCGGCTGTCGCCGCCGCGGCCCGGGACGCTTCCACCGAGGCCTTCCACCTTGCGGTGCTGGTGGCCTCCGCGCTGCTGCTGCTGGGCGCGGCCGTGAACGGGTTCGGTATCCGCAACCCACCGCGAGCGGAGCGGGAGAGCCAGGAGGCGAAGGAGCCCGACGCGCCGCTCCCCGTTCATGCACCGACCGCGGTGCCCGACGACCCCCGGATGCGACCGGAGCAGGAACCGACCTGACCACGACCGGCATCGCGGCCGACCGGATGGCGCTGCTGGACTGGCGGCGCCGGATGTTCGCACTGTACGAGGAGGTCCGCGCCGCCGGCGATCCCCGGGAAGCGTGGGACCGG
The DNA here is from genome assembly GCA_035947055.1 of Actinomycetota bacterium. GTDB lineage: Bacteria > Actinomycetota > UBA4738 > UBA4738 > CALAEC01 > DASZKM01. The sequence continues at coordinate 8,588 of DASZKM010000056.1, read as the reverse complement.
TGGCGGCAGGTTCGACGCGATCTCATCACCACCCATCCCCAGTCGCCGATCCGCGACCCCGCGGCACGGGCAGCGTTCCCCGGCCCCGCGTACTTCGAGTACGACCCGGCGGCGCGAATCCTGGCCGAGGTCGAAGCGGCCGAACCCGAGCGGGTGGTCATCGAGGGGAGCGCGGACGGCCGGTTCGAGATGACCCGGTTCGCAAGCGCTCGGTTCAGGCTGTTCGACGAGGAGCAGCGCCTGTCGCTGTACTGGCTGGAGGGCTACGGGGGAGGGGTGTTCCTGTCGTTCCGAGACCTCACCAGCGGGACCGAGACGTACGGTGCCTGCCGGTACCTGCTGGACACCGTGAAGGGCGCCGACCTGGGAACGGTGGATGGCGGGCTCGTGCTGGACTTCAACTTCGCCTACAACCCGTCGTGTTCCTACGACCCGCAGTGGGTGTGCCCCCTGGCCCCGCCCGACAACCGCCTGCAGGTCGTGGTGCGGCCCGCGGACCGGCTCACCGGATAGCGTCGGGCCCGCCCCGAACGGCGGCCCCGAACGCAGGAGCGCCGCCGTCTACAGCAGACCCTGGTCGGTCAGGAACTCCGTGGCCACGGTGGCGGGGTCCTCGCCACCGATCTCCACGCGGCCGTTGAGCTCGGTGATGAGCTCGTCCGTCAACGTCGCGCTGACCTCGTTGAGCAGCGTGGTGATCTCTTCATCGAGGACCTCGGTGCGGACCACAGGCGTGATGTGCTCGGCGGCTTGCAGTCCCTTGTCGTCCTCGAGGACCACCCATCCCTTGTCCGCGATCACTCCGGAGGTGCTGAACAGCAGGGCCACGTCGATCTCGCCCTGCTCCAGGGCCTCCACGGTCAGCGGCCCGCCCACGTCCAGTGGCTTGAAGTCGCCGAATTCGATCCCGTACACCCTTTTGAACCCTGGGATGCAGAAGGGCCGCTCCGGGCACTCCGGCGGCGCCCCGAGCGTCATCCTGTCGGCCACCGGTGCAAGGTCGCTCGTCTTCGCGATCGGACTTCCCGTGGGCGAGAAGTCGTTCGCCGTCACGGGCGTGATCACGAGCGCGTTCGTGTCGCTGGCCGGCGCGGACTCGAGGAGGGTCTGTCCCTTCTCCTCCAGCAACGGCTCCAACGTGGCCCGAACCTCCTCCGGATCGCCGGAGGTCTCGGCGTCGGGATCGAGGAACAGCAGCAGCGAGCTCAGGTACTCCGGAGCGAGGTCGATCTCGCCGGACTCGATGGCCGGCTGGAGCACCTCACGGGAGTCCAGCGTGAGCTGCCTCTCCACCTCGTAGGCGGCGTCCTCCAGCACCTGCGCGTACATCTCGGCGACGATCTGGTTCTCGGCGAATGCCACGGCGCCGACGGTGAGCGAGCCCTTCTCCTCGCCACCTACCTGTCCGCCCCCACCCGCCTCGTCCTGGCCACATGCCGCCGCGGTGAGCGCCAGCGCCAGGAGAGACGCCCCGAGGACGGAGCTGCGGAAGCTCCGCATGGGTACCTCCCCTCTCTCGTGGGGGCATCGAGCCCCCGATGACAACAGCCTCGTACCCTAGCAACGGCCCCTGGGGCGAACTATTCCGGGTGCTAGGGTGACCGGCGTGCAGCTCACCAGTCCGGCCATCGAAACCGATGGCAAGATCCCTCCGCAGTTCACCTGCGATGGCGAAGACGTGTCGCCGCCCCTGGAGTGGTCGGGCGTCCCGGGCGACGCCGCCGAGCTCGTCCTCCATCTTCGGGACCCGGATGCTCCGGGCGGCACGTTCACGCATTGGATCGTGTACGGGCTCGATCCGAACCTGACGGGCCTGGAGCAGGGCCAGGTCCCGGAAGCTGCAAGCGAAGGGGCCACGGACTTCGGGACGACCGGGTACGGCGGTCCGTGCCCTCCGGCGGGCCCCGCCCACCGCTACATCTTCACGCTGCTGGCGGTGTCCCAGCCGCTGGGGCTGCAGGCGGGCGCCTCGATCGAGGACGTGGAATCCGCGACCGCGGACGTCACGCTGGCGTCCGCCGAGCTGAAGACGTCGTTCAGCCGCTAGCCGAAGCTCACGCCACCCGATAGTCGACGGGCAGCTGCTCTCGCCGCCGGTGTTTCCGTTCCCGGGTCCGTGTTCGAGGAGTGACCCTCCGCTCGACGAACCCCAGCGCCAGCTCCGTGGCCAGGGCCAGGCCCGCCACCAGCAGCGCTCCGCCGAAGATCTGCGGATCGTTCCCCGTGGCGAAGCCGTCGACGATGAACCGGCCCAGTCCTCCGCCGGCCACTACCGCCGCCAGGCTGGCGGTGGCGATCACCTGCACGGCCGCGATGCGGAGACCGGCCACGATCAGCGGAGCGCCGAGAGGGATCTCCAGCCCGCGCAGGATCTGGCCTCCGGTCAACCCCATGCCCCGGGCGGCCTCCAGCGTGTCCTGATCCGCGCCCTGCACGCCGACGTACGTGTTGGTCAGGATGGGCGGGATAGCCAGCAGGATGAGCGCGAACAGGATCGGGGGCCGCAACCACGACGGCAGGTCCAGCCCCAGCCCGAACAGGATCACGAACAGGAAGAGGAGCCCGAACGAGGGGATGGCCCTGCCCAGGTTCACCGTGGAGACCACCAGGAACTCGGCCCGCCTGGTGTGACCGATGGCCAGCCCCAGGGGGAGAGCCACGACGGCGGCCACGGCCACGGCGACGAACGACATCTCCAGGTGTTCGAGGATCCGGGCCGGGATGCCCGAGGATCCCGACCAGTTCTCCGCGAACCACGCCACGAGCTCGGAGAAGAAGGAGTCGCTCACGTTCGTGCCGCCCTTCGGGTCCACGGCATCAGCACTCGCTGGGCACCGAGCAGCAGTCCGTCGGCGGCGATGGCCAGACCCATCGAGAGCACGAGCCCCAGCACGATGGCGGTGGCTCGGGGATACAGGTTGCGGAACCCGGCCAGGAACAGGAACCCCACCCCGCCCTTGCCGATCAGCGCGGTCACCGTTACCAGGCCGATGGTGCTGACCGTGGCGATGCGCAACCCGGCCATGACGGCGGGGAGGGCCAGTGGGACGTCGACCTTCCACAACAGCTGGCGATCGGAGTAGCCCATCCCTCGGGCCGCATCGCGAGCATCTTCCGGAACGCCGCGGAGCCCGGTGACGATGTTGCGGATCAGGATCAGAAGCGTGTATCCGACCAGCCCGATCTCCGCGGTCAGCGTGGACAGACCGGTGAACGGCAGAAGGAGAGCGAACAGCGCGAGGCTGGGGATCGTGTAGATGACACCGGCTACTCCGGTCACGGGGCCGTAGAGCCGCGGGTGGCGGTAGGCCTGGACGGCCACCGGGAACGCGATGGCCAGCCCGATCACTACGGCCAGCACGGTGAGCCAGACGTGCTCGCCGAGCCGTTCGCCGATGAGGTCCAGGTTCTCCCCGATCCATCCCCAGTCGATTGCCGGCCGCTCGGTCACGCCACGATCTCCCGAGAGATGCGCTCCAGGGTGAGGATGCCCAGGTATCGCTGGCCGTGCTCCGCGACCACCGCCACGTTGGTCCGTGACGTGACGATCGAGTCGAGGGCCTGGCGAAGCGAGTCGTTCGCCGTGACGTAGGCGCTGAACCGTCGGGCCGTCGCCTCGCCGACCGTCGTCTTGCCGCGCAGGCCCTCCTCGCCAACCCACCCGAGCAACTCTCCGTCCTCGATCACGCTGACCCAGTCGAACCCGAACTTCTCCATGGCTCGGCGGGCTTCCTCCACGGGGTCGTCGGGGGAGACGACCGGGCCCGGTTCGACCTGGATGTCGGATACCCGGACAAGGGCCAGGCGCTTCAGCCCTCGCTCCGGCCCCACGAACCGCTCGACGAAGTCGTTGGCCGGCGCCCGGAGGATCTCCTCGGGGGGCGCGTAGTGCTCCACGACCGCTCCCACGTTCAGGATCGCGATGCGGTCGGCCATCTTGATGGCCTCGTCGATGGCGTGGGTGACGAACACGATGGTCTTGCGGAGCCGCCGCTGGATGTCATGAAACTCGTCCTGCAGCCGGGCCCGGACGATCGGATCGACCGCCGCGAAGGGCTCGTCCATCAGCATGACCGGGGGGTCAACGGCCAGCGCCCGGGCCACCCCGACCCGCTGCCGCTGGCCCCCCGACAGCTCGGCGGGATACCGGTCGAGGAGCTCCTCGTCCAGCCGGAACAGAGCGGCCAGCTCCCGGACCCGTCCGGCGATCCGGTCCCCTTCCCACCCCGCGAGCTCCGGCACCGTGGCGATGTTCTGAGCCACCGTTCGATGTGGCATCAGACCGATGCTCTGGATCACGTACCCGATGCCGCGCCGGAGCTTCACCGGGTCCTGCCGCAGGATGTCGCTCCCGGCAACCTCGATGTTCCCCGAGGTTGGCTCGATGAGGCGGTTGATCATCCGCAGGATGGTCGTCTTCCCCGAGCCAGAGGGTCCGACCAGCGCCACCAGCTCGCCCTCACGGATCTCCAGCGTGAAGTCCCGTACCGCCGGGACCGCCGCACCGGGGAAGCGCTTCGATACCCCGCGCAGGGAGATCATCCGCGCAGTATCAACCAGAGGAGTGGCCCGGGGCATTCCCTGTACGATGACCCGGATGTTCCTCGATGTGTTCTCCGACAATCCGTTCGCCACGAACTGCTGGGCGATCTCGGCCGAGGGTTCGGACGACGCGGTGGTCGTCGATCCGGGTTTCGAGCCCGAGGCCATCCGGCGGATGGTCGATCGTGCCGGGAAGCGGCTGGTAGCCGTCCTGGCCACGCACGGCCACGGTGACCACATCGGGTCGGTGCCGTTCCTGTGCGGCGACGACATCCCGCTGTACATCCACGAGCTCGACGAGCTGGCCCTCACCGACCAGCGGGCATGGGGAGCGGGATACGCGGTGGACATGGATTTCCGGCCCAAGGACGTCCGCACGGTCACCGACGGCGACATCCTGGAGTTCGCCGGGTTCAGGATCGAGGTACTGCACACGCCCGGGCACACGCCGGGTCACGTGTGCTTCGCCACCGACGGCTTCCTGTTCAGCGGCGACCTCGTGTTCCGCGGAAGCATCGGGCGCTCCGACTTCCCGAACTCCAACCCCGCGCACATGGACCAGAGCCTGCAACGGTTCCTGCGGCTCCCCGACGAGCTGCCGGTGTATCCGGGCCACGGCCCGGAGACGACCGTTGGGATCGAGCGGCGGACGAACGAGTGGCTCGTGGCCCTGACCTCGGCCCGCGAGTGACCGCGTCCGACCGACCATCGCCCCCGCCGGAGGACCGCGGCGGTGGCCCGCCCTTCGCTCCGCCCCGAGGGACCCAGGATCTCCTCCCACCCCATTCCGAACGCCTGGAGGCGCTGGCCTTGGCTGCCGCGTGGCAGGCTCGCCGGTTCGGTTTCCGCCGAGTGGAGACCCCCGCCTTCGAGCACACCGAGCTGTTCGCCCGCGGGGTGGGGGAGAGCACCGACATCGTTCGCAAGGAGATGTACACGTTCGAGGACCAGGGCGGCCGCAGCCTGACGCTTCGTCCGGAGGGCACCGCGCCGGTGGTCCGGGCGTACCTGGCCAACCGGCAATCGTTGCCCACGCCGTTCAAGGCGTTCTACGTCGTCCCCATGTTCCGACACGAACGCCCGCAGGCCGGCCGGATGCGTCAGCACACGCAGTTCGGGGTGGAGATCATCGGCACGGCGGCTCCCCTGGCCGACGTGGATGTCATCGCCGTCGGCCAACGGTTCCTGGCCGGCCGCGGGCTCACCCGGTTCGCCCTCCACGTGAACAGCATCGGCGACGAGCGCTGCCGCCCCGCGTACCGAGAGCTGCTGGTGGCCTTCCTCACCGATCACGCCGCCGAGCTCTGCGGCGAGCACCGGGGACGGATCCCGGACAACCCTCTGCGGGTCCTGGACTGCAAGCGGCCCGAGTGCCGGACGGCCACGGAGAACGCGCCGCGGATGCTCGATCACCTGGACGAGGAATGCCGAGCCCATTTCGACGCGGTTCGGTCGGCACTGGAGGAGGAGGGCATCGCCCACGAGATCGACCACCGATTGGTGCGGGGGCTCGACTACTACACGCGGACGGCGTTCGAATTCGTCAGCGAGGTGCTGGGGCCCACCCAGTCGACGCTGTGCGGCGGGGGACGGTACGACGGCCTGGCGGAGACGCTGGGCGGCGAGCCCACGCCCGGCGTGGGCTTCGGCCTCGGCCTGGACCGGGTGCTGATGGCGATGGAGAAGGAGGAGGTTCCGCTTCCCGAACCGGAGGGCGGGGTCTTCGTGGTGGCCATGGGGGCCGATGCGCAACGGGAGGCCCGCCAGCTGATCCGGGGTCTCCGCGAGGACGGCGTGGCCGCGGAAGCCGCCCCGGAGGACCGGCCGTTGAAGGCGCAGCTGAGGATGGCGGACCGGGCCGGAGCCGCATACGTGGCCATCATCGGCGAGCGCGAGCTGGAAGACGGCGTGGTCACCATGCGCCGGCTTTCCGACGGACACCAGGAGACCGTGAAGCGGTCGGAGGTCGCCTCGTGGCTGAGCCGCTGAGGACCCGCAGCTGCGGAGGCCTCCGGGCCGAAGACGCCGGAACCGACGTCGTGCTGGCGGGATGGGTGGCCCATCAACGAGATCACGGCGGCGTCCTGTTCGTCGACCTCCGTGACAGGGAGGGACCCGTCCAGGTGGTGTTCCATCCCGACGAGCAACCCCAGGCGCACGCCGCTGCCTCGCGCCTGCGGACCGAGAGCGTGGTCCGGGTGGAAGGAGCGGTCCGCCGCCGGCCCGACGGAACCGTGAACCCCGACCTGCCGACGGGCGAGGTGGAGGTGGCCGCCCGAGCGGTCGGGGTGCTGTCGGAAGCCGACACGCCTCCGTTCCCCATCGAGGACCGGGTCCACGCCGACGAGAAGCTGCGGCTCCGCCACCGCTACCTGGACCTCCGCCGCCCGGAGATGGCCTCGCTGCTGAGGCTTCGCCACCGGGCGGTGGCCGCCATCCGCAGGTTCTTCGACGAGCACGGCTTCGTCGAGGTCGAAACCCCCATGCTCACCCGCAGCACGCCCGAAGGTGCCCGGGACTTCCTGGTCCCCGCGCGCCTGCAGCCCGGCACGTTCTACGCACTGCCGCAGTCGCCGCAGCTGTTCAAGCAGATCCTGATGGTGGCCGGGGTCGAGCGGTACTACCAGATCGTCCGGTGTTTCCGGGACGAGGACCTCCGGGCCGACCGTCAGCCGGAGTTCACCCAGCTGGACGTGGAGCTGTCGTTCGTGGCCGAGGAGGACGTCCAGGAGCTCATCGAGGCGATGCTGGCCGCGCTGTGGCGCGAGACCATCGACGTCGAGGTGAAGACGCCCTTCCCCCGGCTCCGCTACGCCGAAGCCGTGGAGAAGTACGGCACCGACAAGCCCGACACCCGGTTCGGGATGGAGCTGGCCACGCTCTCCGACGCGTTCAAGGGAACCGGGTTCCGGGCGTTCGCCGGGGTGCTGGACAAGGGGGGTGAGGTCCGGGGATTCGCCGCGCCCGGCGGCGCGTCGCTGTCCCGCTCGGAGCTCGACGGACTGGTGACCGAGGCCCAGAGCCGCGGCGCCTCGGGCCTGGTGTGGATCGCCTTCGCCGGCAGCGAGGTGCGCTCTCCGGTGGAGAAGCATCTGTCCTCCGACGAGATCGAGGCCGTCCGGCGGGCCACCGGCGCCGGGGATGGCGACCTGGCCCTGCTCGTCGCAGATACGCCGACGCGGACCAACAGCGTGCTCGACGGCCTCCGCCGGTTGCTGGCCGATCGCCTGGACATGGTCCCCGAGGGGACGTGGGACTTCCTGTGGATCACCGAGCCTCCCCTGTTCGAGCGCAACGAGGAGGGGAGCTGGGTGCCGGTCATCCATCCTTTCACCTCGCCGGCGAGTGACGACCTCGATCCGGCGACCGCCACGTCGCGCGGCTACGACGTCGTGCTGAACGGATGGGAGCTGGGCGGGGGAAGCATCCGGATCCACGACCCGGCCATCCAGCGCAAGGTCTTCGAGATCCTGGGGTACTCGGACGACGAGGCCCGGGAGCGGTTCGGGTTCCTGCTCGAGGCGTTCCGGTACGGGGTACCACCGCACGGCGGGATCGCGTTCGGCGTCGACCGGCTGGTGGCCATGCTGGCGGGCCGGGACAACATCCGCGACGTCATCGCCTTCCCCAAGACCCAGTCCGGTGCTGATCTGCTGACGGGCGCGCCGGGCCCGGTCGACGACGCGCAGCTCGGCGAACTGGGCATCCGCCTGCAGCCGCCGCCCTCGTCCTAGGGAAATACGCCCGCGCTATCCCGCCCGAGCCATCACGGGTCCCGACCGTCCCATCACCCGACTCACCGGACTCACGAACTCGAGCCCATCGGGCCTGGCACGCCACGCGACGAACCGCGTCGGCGGTGAGCTGGATCCCAGAAGAGGTCTCGGCGAGGTGGCTTGCGCCGTGGTTCACCTCTGCGAGGATCTCGGCGTCAGCATGGATGACCAGGGCCGGCGGCTGTGCATGACCACCTGATGCGGTCACAAAGTTCACGAGCGAGTCCACCAGACGGGCCCCGCGGCGATCATCGACGTCGTCTTCGACGG